>DAOUKN010000131.1:0-12641 GCA_034421255.1 Chloroflexota bacterium
ATGCGGCTCGACGTGGACTTCGTGGGCGCGGTCTCGCACTACATGCTCGATCCCGAGGAGGCCCGAGCCCCAATCCGCGGCGACCTGCCGACGGGGCACGCGGACGAGTTCGAGACGTCGTACTCCTACTACCTGGACCCAACCCTCGTGCGCGAAAGCGCGCTTGTTTGCGCCGAGATGGACGACCGGTTCGACGCCTTCCGCATGAAGCTGGCCGACTTCGACCTCGAATGGCCGAATCCCGAAGGCGCGCGAACCCGCAACGGCGCGCTGGGCGACGCGACCCGTGGCACGCGCGAGGCCGGCGAGGCTCTGATCGAAGGGGCCATTGCCGAGCTGGGAGAAATGGTGGGGTTCCTGCGTGAGCACGCGCCCCGATGGAACGGCCCGCCGAACGGCCAGCTGCGGCGGGAGCGTCCTGCGAGGGGCTAGGGGATCGGACGGGCGCGGCGCGACGGACTCCCGGGCTGCACGCAGCCTGGGCCACCGGATCGACTGGGTCACTGGGCAGACGGCTGCATGCGCCCGATCCGTTCTATTGCCCCTTCGACAAGCTCAGGGCGAACGGATCGGGACGTGACCTAGTCGGAGCCGCGTTCCTCGCTTGGCGCCCCGTTGTCCGAGGACGAGCCGTTTGCACCGCTGGCGCCATTCGAGGCGTCGTCGCTGCCGAAGACGTAGGGCTCGGGCGCCGACACACCGGCCGTTACCAGCACGGGCGGCTCGGGCAGCGCCTTGGGCTCGTTGCCGGCGGCGATCATCTCGTCGTAGCGCGTGACCAGGTCCTCGACATCCTGGCCGTCGACCTCATCCTGATCGATAAGCAACTGCGCCAGATCGTGCATGGCGCCGGAGTACTGCGTGAGCAGGGACTTCACCTTGCGGTACTCCTGGTCCAGGATCTGGTCGATCTTGCGCTTCATGTCGGGCGCGGTGGCGGACACGGCCGGGCCGAATGGCAGGGTCGAGTAGAAGCTGCCGTCCATGCCCCACACGCTGAGCATGTGAAACGCCATGTGCGTGGCGTGGGCAAAGTCGGACGTCACGCCGACGGTTGGCGAACCGATGAACAGCTCTTCCGCCGCGCGGCTGGCCAGCGACACCTGGATGCTGGCGAGCAGCTCCTCGCGCACCAGCACGCGCTTCTCCTCGACCGGCTTGTAGGCCGCCAGGCCGAGGGCGCTGCCGTGCCGAATGATGGTGACCTTGGTGAGCCGCTCCCAGTGCTTGAGCTTGACCTGGGCGATGGCGTGGCCGGCCTCGTGGTAGGCGAGGCGGCGGCGGTCTTCCTGCGTGAGGCCGCGAATCGGCTCGCGCAGGCCCCATTCGTGGTTCTCACGAGCGCGTGAGAAGTCCGCGTAGGAAATGGCGTCGCGCCCGTCGAAGTGGGCGTGAATCACGGCCTCGTTGATGACGTACTTAATCTCGACCGGGCTGTAGTCGATGGTGTCGTTGCCCATGCGGTCGATGGGCATTTCCTCGTGCCGCACCTTGGCCAGGTAGTACTCGATGATGTCCTTGCGGCCTTCGAAGTCCGGCTTGTCGACGTGGATCTTGCGGTCGAAGCGACCGGGCCGCAGCAGCGCCTGGTCGAGCACGGAGGCGATGTTGGTGGCGCCGACGGTGAGCACCGGCGGCGGCATGGCGCGGCCCTTCTTGAGGCCGAGCGTGCGCAGCAGCCGCGCGAATAGCCCGTTGTCGAAGTTGGGCGGGTCCATCTGCAGCAGCAGCTCGTTGAGCAAGCCCAATCCGCCGCCGCCCATCATTCCGCCCATCATGCCCATGCCCATACCGCCGCCCATCTGGCTGGTGCGGGAGGTGCCGATGGCGTCGATCTCGTCGATGAAGACGATGCAGCCGCCGTGCCGCCGGGCCAGCTTGCGCGCCTTGCCGTAGAGCATGCGGACGCGCAGCGGGCCGATGCCGATGAACATGGCTTGCAGGCTCGGGGCGGAGAGGTAGCCAAACGGCAACCCGGCCTCGCTGGCCATGACCTGCGCCAGATAGCTCTTGCCGGTGCCCGGCGGGCCCTCGAGCAGCAGCCCGCGGATGGTCTCACCGCCCATGCGCTTGAACTCGCGCACGCCGCGCAGCAGCGTGACCACGCGCCGCGCGACCTCGAGGATCTGATCGTTGCCGCGGTAGTCCGAGAACCACACGCCGGTCTCGCCCGGCTGCACCCAATAGGTCCGGCCCCGCCCCAGGATGTAGAACAGGGCGCCGAACTGGACGATCAGGAACATCATCGCGAAGAGCAACTGCGCGATGAATTGCAGGATTCCGACCGTGATCTCGGTGGCCTGCGTCAGCCCCAGCAGCAGCGCGCCGGTGATCACCAAGTAGAGGGTGATCGCGCGCCAATTTTCGCGGATAAAGGTCAGCGGGCTCCGCCGGGCGGCGGCGCGTCGCCGAATATCAGAGTCGATGGTCATGCCCATGCCGGCGTCTCCCCCCGAGCGTGGCCTATGGCGCGTCGCTCGCGGCGCGCACCATGCCGCCTGGCGATGAACTGCGAGTATACCCCCGGGGGCGGCGCCGAAGGTGAAGATACGCACGTAGCGACCGGGATCCCGTTGGTTGAGTCCCCGGAGAATCGCCGAAAACTCAAGGAGAGCCCGGCCTGCGTGTGTCGCAATCCGTTCGATAGTCCCTACGAGTCGCGCGGGGCGAGCGGATTGGGGCGGCCTTCATCGACCGATTCGGGCGATCCCTAGCGGGCGGGGCCGTCGTGCCAGCGCCGGCCGAAAAGGGCCAAACGCGCCTGCACCATGCCGAACACCGAGTCCGGGTGATAGCGCACGCTTGCGCCGGCGGACCCGGCGGGTACGCCCGTGAGCAACTCGATGCCGCCGCCGATCGTGTCGGTGGTGTAGACGTAGAACCGTCCGGCGTCGATGGCCCTGGCCACGTCCCAGCGCAGGGTGAGGTGCCTGGCGTTCGCGGCCGGCAGCAGCACGCCCTGCGCGCCGGTGAGCCCGCGCCGACGGCACAGGTCGAAGAACCCCTCGACCTTTTGCGTAACGCCGCCGACGGCCTGGACCTGGCCGTGTTGATTCACCGAGCCCGTCACGGCCACGTCCTGCCGCAGGGGCAGGCCGCTGAGGCTCGAGAGCAACGCGTAGAGCTCGGCGGAGGACGCGCTGTCGCCCTCGATGCCGCCGTAGGACTGCTCGAAGACCAGGGTGGCGCTGAGGCTCAGCGGTCCCTCGATCCCAAAGGTCCCGCTCACGAATCCCGAGAGGATCATGGCGCCCTTGTCGTGGATGGGCCCGGTGAGCTTGGCCTCGCGATCAATGCTGAGCACGCCGTCGCGACCGGGGTAGGTGCGCGCCGAAATCCGGTGCACCTGGCCGAACTCGTGGCCGCCCAGGCCGACGATGGACAGTCCGTTGACCTGCCCGACCGCCGCGCCTTCGATCTCCACCATCACGGTGCCGTCGGCGATCCGGTCGCGGATCTTCTCCTCGGTGAGGTTGCTGCGGCGGATGCGCTCGTCGATCGACGACCAGACGTGCTCCTCGCTGACCACGTCGGCCCCCGCCCGGCGCGCCCAGTGCCCGGCTTCCCGGATGATGTCGCTGAGGTCGCCGAACCGGGTCGATAGGCGGCGGCGGTCCTGCGCCAAACGAACGCCCTCCTCGACCACGCGCGCAACGGCCGTGCGGTCGAAGTGCGGCAAGTCCTCATCGTGACAGCGGGCGGCGATGAACCGGGCGTAGCGGTTCATGTTGGCGTCGTTGAGTTCGATCTCGGTGTCGAATTCAGCTCGCACCTTGAAGAGGTCGCCGAAGTCGGGATCGACGTCGTGGAGCAGGTAGTAGACCCACGGCGCGCCTACCAGCGCGACCTTGACGTCCAGTGGAATGGGTTCGGGATCGAGACGCGCCGGAGGGGCCAATCCAACGCCCTCCGCCGCGGTCTCGATGCGGATCACCTGATCGCGCAGCGCCCGCTTGAGCCCGTCATAGGCCGCGGCATTGGGGAGCACGTCCTCGGCCTGCACGACCAGAAACCCGCCGTTGGCCGCATGGAGCGCGCCGGGCTTGATCATGGTGAAGTCGGTGGTGACGGCGCCCATGGTCTGGCGCTGCTCGATCTGGCCGAAGAGGTTGGGGTAGGTGGGGTGTCCCTCGCGGACCAGCGGCGCGCCGCTGTCGGGGGCATGGGTCACGAGCACGTTGACCTGATAGGGCAGGAGGGGGTCGGCCTGGTATCGAGCCGCGCGGTCCGGCGTCGCGTCGCTTTCGTCGCTCTCCCGGAATACTTCGAAATTCTCGGTCGCGTGCTGTTCGACCGCGAGCGCGTAGGTCGTCACGTCCTCATGGCTCCGGTAGGCCTCGCGCAAGTCTTCGAGCAGCGGCCGGACGACGCTGCGGGCCACGTCGACGTTGAGTGCGTGTAGCTGGTCGCGCGCCCGACGCTGCCGCCAGCGCAGCGCCCGCATGCTGTCCGCCAGAGCATCGTCGAGAACTTCCCGGGCTTGCTGAAGGGCGCGGCGCTCGGACTCCGGCAGTTGCCGCAGCGCCTCCGGCGTGAGCGGTTCACCGTCGCGCACCGCAGCCACGCTGAGACCCACCGGCGTCTGAACGATCGCATGGCCCGCGGCTTGGGCTTGCTGGTTCAGGGCATGGAGCGCGGCCTGCCGCTCCGCCTGCTCCAACAGGGCGATGGCGCGCCGCTGCGCCTCGTATTCGTCGGTGGCGAAGGCCCGCGCCATCTCGACCTGGAGCGCATCCACCAGATCGGCCATCTGCCGGCGAAACTCGGGCGCGGCGCCAGGCGGCAGACGCAGCGCCCGCGGGCGGTGCGGTTCGTCGAAGTTGTGGACGTAGCACCAATCGGACGGCGTGGGTCGGCTGTCCGCGACGGAACGAAGTCGCTCGAAAATCATGGACGTGCGGCCAGTGCCCGGAAGTCCCATGGCGAAGATGTTGAATCCGGGGCTGCGGATATCCAGGCCGAACTCCAGCGATCGCTCGGCGCGCTCCTGGCCAATCAGCGCGTCCGGCCGCTCGAGTTCGGCGGTGGACTCGAAGCCCAGTGTGTCCGGATCGCAGGTCCAACGCACCGCGTCGGCGGATAGCTCGGACACGTCCGGGGGGAGGCTGCGCGAATCGCGGTGAACGGGGTCGGAAGGCAGCGGGGCGCCCTCGGGATGGAACGCGGCGAAGTCTAGCAGTGGCCCCGGCGGCGGCCGCCTACACTGGCGCGCGTGCGCCGCAGCGCCGCAGAAACCGAGGAAACCTTGAACGTTGTGATCGATTACCCGCTGGGCACGAACGCCGACTGGGACCCCTTGCGTGCCGAGTTTCCGGACGACGAGTTCACCTGGACCGCCGAGCTCGGCGCGTCGTTCCCCGGCTTGAGCGAGGCGGAAGTCATCGGCTCCGGGCGGCCGCTCGGCCCCGGCGTGCTCGATGCGGCGCCGAACGTGCGCTGGGTCCAGGTTTTTTCGGCCGGCGTCGAGGAATATCTGAAATCGCCCGGCCTCCTAGGACGCGACCTGGCGTTGACCAACGTGAAGGTCGTGCTGGGCAGCCACGTCGCCGAAACCGGCATCGCCCTGCTCACCGGCCTATCGCGCGGCATCGGACCGGCGGTGCTGGCGCAGCGGGAGCACCGTTGGGATCCGTCGATCGAGGTGGACGAGCTCACCGGCAAGCGGGCGTTGGTCGTCGGCGCCGGCGGCATCGGCCGCGCGCTGGCCCGCCGGCTCGACGGCCTCGAGGTCGAGGTGCGCGCCGTTGACATCTACCCGCAGGAGCCGGACGACTACATCCGCGAGGTACGGCTGGTGAGCGAGATGCCCGCCATGCTGCCCGACACCGACATTCTGGCGATCTGTTGCCCCAGCACCGCCGCGACGCAGCGTCTCATCGACACGAGCGTTTTCGATTTGCTCCCCGACGACGCGTACCTGATCAACATCTCGCGCGGCGCGGTGGTGGACACGCCGGCGCTCGTCGAGGCGTTGCGCGGCGGCAGGCTACGCGGCGCGGGCCTCGACGTGCTCGACCAGGAACCACCGCCGGCCGATCACCCGATCTGGAGCTTTCCCAACGTGATGATCACGCCGCACAACGGTGGTGCGTCGCCCTTGCGCGTGGTCCGGATCCGGGAGTTCTTCGCAAACAACATCCGCCGCTACAAGGCGGGCGAGCCGCTGGAGAACGTGGTGGATGTCGAGGCCGGGTTCTGAGAGTCGTGTTGGCGGCTAGATGACGTTACCGGTGCCGCCGTCGATGGCGACCGCCGTGCCGGTGATGTAGGCCGCGCGCGGCGAGACGAGGAACGCCACCAGGTCGGCGACCTCTTCGGCGCGACCGATCCGCCCAAGCGGGATGTCGGCGCCCATGGCGGCGTAGTAATCCTCGAGCGAATCGCCCGGCGCCTCGCGCGGCCAGCGGCGCTCCCACTGCATGCTGCGAATCGAGCCCAGCATCACCGTGTTGACGCGAATGCGATCGCCGGCGAGGTCCTTGGACAGCGCCTTGGTGAGCCCGATGCCCGCGGCGCGGCTCACTGAGGTCGGCACCGACGCGGCGCCTGGCTGCTTGCCGCCGACGGTGGTCATGTTGACGATCGCACCGCCGCCCGCGGTCCGCAGGTGGGGAATGGCGGCGCGGGTGCAGCGGATGGCGCCGTAGACCTTGAGTTGCAGGTCAGCGTCCCAGGCCGCGTCGTCGACGTCCTCGAATGGCTCCGCGGCCGATTTGCCGGCGTTGTTGACGAGGATGTCCAGGCGTCCGAGACGCTGCGCCGCGGCATCCACGAATTCGTGCGCTTGTTGGGCATCGGTCACGTCGAGTTGCAGCGGCTCGACGCGGCGTCCGGTTGCGGCGCGAATCTCCGCAGCGGCCCGCTGGAGCGGTTCGAGGCGGCGCGCGCCGATGGCCACGTCGCAGCCCTCGGCGGCCAGCGTGGCCGCGACGGCCCGGCCGATGCCCTCGCTGCCGCCGGTGACGGCGGCGGCGAGTCCGGTCAGCCGCAGGTCCACGGAGGTCGCTAGCCGTCGCCGACCACCACGTCGGCCGTGGCGTCACGCTCGGCGAGCAAGATTTCCCGCCCCTTGCGCACGATCTCCTCGCGCTGCCGCTGCTGCCAGCTCGCGCCGGTCTTCGAGAGGAACCACAGCCGCCGTGGGTAGCGCGGCACGGCGATCCACACGACTTCCATCCACGGCGGCAGGCGCGCCGGCGGGGCCACGTCGTCCCAGTGCACCGGCGTCTCGTTGATGGTCAGCGCCACGTTGGTCTCCTTGCATGTGCGGCGGGGATGGAATTGCGGACGTTCACAGGTTGAGCCTCCGACGTACGTTATCGACGAGCGTGCGGTGCGCCTCGGGCCGCCGCCGCCGCTCCTCGAGCTTTCGCGCCACCGCGCGGTCGCTGTAATAGCGCACGGCGGCGTAGCCGGCAACTCCGATGAGGGCCAGCACCACGACCACCGCCCACACGTTCCCGAGCTCTTCTTGAAAGAAGAAGAATCCCAGGACCAGCCGCAAGCCGATGAGGATGAGAAACACCGTCGCGGTGACCGAAACGGTTACCGCCAACTGCCGTCGAAGGGCGCCGCGAATCAGCAGCGGCACTGCGACGATAGCGGCGATGATTAAGAAGGTGCGAAACACGGGCCAGACCGGGGCTTACGCCGCCGGCGATGCTACTACAGCGCGCAGGCGGGATGACATCGGCAGCTTTCAAGATGTCCCTGCGGTACGATGGGCGCCAAGTGGCGGGCGCCGTATGCCCTTGCGCCACGCAGCTTCGGGGCTGCCCGGCGAGTACGTCGTAATCCAGACGAGGGCTGGCCGGTCGATCACCGCGACACTGATGCACCAGCGGGAGGGAGCGTTGCATATGCCTCGATCTACGCCCCTGCTCGCCCCGTGCCAACGTACTAGCTGACTCTACCCCCAGCGTCATGCACCCGACCGGACCTCTCACCACTGGCGACCGCACCCCGCGGCCGCCCGGCCCATGGGCCGAGCACGACGCCTGCGGCGTCGGTTTCATCGCGGACATCCAGGGCCGGCGGTCGCATCGGACGGTGCAGCAAGCGGTGCAGGCGGTCTCGCGCCTGGGCCACCGCGGCGCGATTGCGGCGGACCGCAAGACTGGTGACGGCGCCGGCGTGCTCACGCAACTGCCGCGGGAGTTCTTCGCCGCACAAATCCGAAGCTTCGGCGAGCGCGCGGTCGATCCGGCGGATATCGCGGTGGCGATGGTGTTTCTCGACAACCGCAGCCCGCACGGCGCGCGGCGGTTCCGCACGCTGGCGGAAGAAATCTGCGGCGACCGCGGGATCCGGGTCGTCGGCTGGCGCCAGGTGCCGGTCGACACCTCCGTCCTCGGCGCCGGGGCCTATAACGACCGGCCCGACATCCAGCAGGCCCTGCTCGTGCGAGGCCCATCGATCCCATCCGCCGACGAGTTCGAGCGCCGGCTGTACCTGGCGCGGCGCGAGCTTACGGGTCGCGCGGCGCGGGAGGCGATCGAGTCCAACTACGTGGTGTCGATGTCCTCGCGGACGATCGTCTACAAGGGATTGGTCGTCGGCGCCGAGCTGGGGCACTTCTACCCGGACCTGAGCGACCCGCGATTCACGTCGTCGCTGGCGGTGTTTCACCAGCGCTACAGCACCAACACCCATCCGACCTGGCAGCTGGCCCAACCGTTTCGCATGCTGGCGCACAACGGCGAAATCAACACCCTGGACGGGAATCGCAACTGGATGGCCGCGCGGGCGGCGGCGCTGACCAGCGAGCTGTGGGGACGAGA
Organism: Chloroflexota bacterium; assembly: GCA_034421255.1. Classification (GTDB taxonomy): domain Bacteria; phylum Chloroflexota; class UBA11872; order UBA11872; family UBA11872; genus JAJECS01. The sequence goes on from DAOUKN010000131.1 coordinate 8,781, forward strand.
CCTGCCGACCCTGCTGCCCGTGACCGACGACCGGGGGTCCGACTCCTACAGCCTGGACCACACCCTGGAGTTTCTGGTTGCCGGCGGTCGCTCCATCGTCCATACGGCGATGATGCTGGTCCCCGAGGCGTGGGAGCACATGGAAGAGATGCCCCGCGCGCTGCGGGACTTCTACGACTACCACCGGTGCCTCACCGAGCCTTGGGACGGCCCCGCGGCCCTTGCCTTCAGCGACGGTCGCTGGGTCTGCGCAGCCCTGGACCGAAACGGCCTCCGCCCGTCGCGGTACGTGATCACGGACGACGGCACGATTTGCGTGGCGTCGGAAGTCGGCGTGCTGGACATCGACGCCGAGCGCGTGGTGGAAAAGGGGCGGCTCGGGCCGGGTCAGATCATCGCGGTCGACACGGAGCGCGGACGGCTGCTCCACAACGACGAAGCCAAGCAGGGCATCGCGAGTCGAGCGCCCTACGGGGACTGGCTGGCCGAGCACCTGGTGGACCTGGCGTCGATCGCAGCCGCGCCGGACGCGGCGAACGGCGACGGCGCGGCGACCGCCCTGGCCAACGGCACGCTGACGCAATACCAGCACGCCTTTGGATTCACCCGCGAAGACCTGACGCACATCCTCGATCCCATGGCGCGCGAGGGCCTGGACCCCGTGTTCTCGATGGGCAACGACGCGCCGCTGGCGGTGCTGTCCGGGATCGGGCCAAGCGTGTTCGGCTACATCAAGCAGCGCTTCGCGCAGGTGACGAATCCGCCCATCGACCCGCTGCGCGAGTCGCTGGTGATGTCACTGGACGTGCGCATGGGACCGCGCGCCAGTCTGCTCAGCGAGGTGCCGGAGGCGGCGCACCTGATCCATTTGCGGTCACCGGTGATCCGGCCGGCCAATCTTGTAGCCATCGAGTCGCTCACCGATCCGGCCTTCCGCGCGGCTCGCGTGGACGTCACGTTTCCGGCACGCGAGGGCCCGCAGGCGCTGGCCGACGCGATCGACGCCGTCTGCCGCGACGCCGTGGACGCCGTCGAGCGCGGGGCGCATCTGCTGATCCTGACCGACGAGGCCGTCGACGCCGAACGCGCGCCAATTCCGATCCTGCTGGCCGTCGGTGCGGTCCATCACGCCTTGATCGCGGCCGGTTGCCGCATGCGCGCCGACATCATCGCCTCCAGCGGGCAAGTGTGGGACGTGCATCACTTCTGCGCGTTGCTGGGCTACGGCGCCAGCGCGGTGTGCCCGTGGCTGGCCCTGCGGAGCGCCCAAGAGTTCACAACCACAAACGGCCACGACGCCCAGTCCGGTTCGGACAACTTCGTGATCACGGCCGAAGCGGGCATCCGCAAAGTGATGTCGAAGATGGGCATCTCCACGCTCAGCAGCTATCGCGGCGCGCAGATCTTTGAGGCCGTCGGCCTTGCACCGGATTTGGTCGAGCGCTGTCTGCCGGGCACGCCGTCGACCATTGGCGGCGTCGGCACGGTGCAGCTCGCCGAGGACGTGCTGGCGAGACACGGGGCGGCCTTCAGCCAACCCGATCAGCGATTGCCCGATACGGGGTGGGTGCGGTTCCGCAGGAACGGTGAGTTTCACGCGGCCAATCCCACGCTGGTCAAGGCGCTGCAGCGGGCGGTGCAGACGGACGATCCGGCCGATTTCGAGGCATTTGAACGAGCCGTTGACGAGCGGGAGCCGTACGCGATTCGCGACTTGCTGCGGTTCCGACCCGCCGGTCCTCCGATTCCGCTGGACGAGGTGGAGTCGGTGGAGTCGCTGCTGCCGCGGTTTTGCACCACGGCCATGTCGATCGGCGCGCTGAGCCCGGAGGCCCACAGCACGATCAGCAGGGGCATGAACCGCATCGGCGCCCGGAGCAACACGGGCGAAGGCGGCGAGGACGCCACCTGGTACGCCCCCGACGCCTCCGGCGAGTGGCCGGACAGCCGCATCAAGCAGGTCGCGTCGGCGAGGTTTGGGGTCACGCCGCAATACCTGGCGATGGCCGAGCAGTTGGAGATCAAGATGGCGCAGGGCTCCAAGCCCGGCGAAGGCGGCCAGATTCCGGCGTCGAAGGTCTCGGAGTACATCGCCGGGCTGCGCTTCACGGTGCCCGGGATCCCGCTGATCTCGCCGCCGCCGCACCACGACATCTACAGCATCGAGGACCTGTCGCAGCTCATCTACGACCTCAAGGAGGTCAATCCTCGGGCGGCGATTGGCGTGAAGCTCGTCGCGGAATCCGGGGTGGGAACCATCGCGGCGGGCGTGGCCAAGGCCTATGCGGACTATGTGCTCATCAGCGGCCACGACGGCGGCACGGGCGCCTCGCCGCTCAGCTCCATCAAGAATGCCGGCGTGCCGTGGGAGATCGGTCTCAGCGAGACCCAGCGCGTGCTGGTGCGCAACAACCTGCGCGATCGGATTCGCGTGCGTACCGACGGCGGCCTGAAGTCGGCGCGCGACGTGGTGATCGCCGCCCTGCTGGGTGCGGAGGAGTTCGGCTTCGGCACCATGGCGGCCATCGCGGTTGGCTGCATCATGGCGCGCCAGTGCCACCTCAACACCTGTCCGGTTGGCGTGGCCACGCAACGGGAAGACTTGCGCGCGCGGTTCACCGGCGAACCAGCGTACGTCGAGCGATATTTCCTGCATCTCGCCCGCGGCGTGCGCGCGATCCTGGCGCAGTTCGGGGCCCGCCGCCTCGAGGACATCGTGGGCCGGGTGGAGTTGCTGGAGCCAGATCCGGACAAGCTCCACGATCGAGCCGCCGCCATCCATCTCGGGAGCATCCTGGCGCCGGCCGACGAGACCCGACGCTCGCCGCGCATCCAGCAGGTGGCTCGCAACGACCGCCCGGGAAGGCCCTCGCTGGACGTGGACATGCTCGAAGCCGCGCGGCCCGCGCTCGAAGCCGGTCAGCCCGTGCAGCGGCGCTATCACCTAACGAACGACCGCCGCGCCGTCGGCACGCGCCTGAGCGGGGAGATTGCGCACCGCGTCTCCCATCACGGACTCCCGCCGGGCACGATTCACCTCGAGTTCACGGGGAGCGCCGGCCAGAGCTTCGGCGCGTTCGGCATTCGCGGGCTGCGGCTGCGCCTGGTCGGCGAGGCCAACGACTACGTGGCCAAGGGGCTCGGCGGGGCCGTCGTTTCCGTTCAGCCGCCGCCGGACTCGACCTTCTCGGCCGCGGAAAACGTCATCGCTGGAAACACCTGTCTCTACGGCGCGACGTCGGGCGAGCTCTACCTCGCCGGTCGCGCGGGCGAGCGATTCGCCGTGCGCAACAGCGGCGCCACCGCCGTGGCCGAGGGCATCGGCGACCACGGCTGCGAGTACATGACCAGCGGCGTGGTGGTGGTGTTGGGTCCGGTGGGCCGCAACTTCGCCGCCGGGATGTCCGCCGGACGGGCGTTTGCCTACGACCCCGCGGGCACCTTTCCCTCGCACGTGAACCACGAGCTGGTGACGGTCGGCCGTGTGACCGACGAGGAGAGCGCGGAGCTCCTGCGGGACGTCATCACCCGTCACGTGGCCGCCACGGAAAGCGAACTGGGGCAGTCGCTGCTGGACCGGTGGGACGACGTGCTGCCGGACTTTTGGCAGGTCGTGCCCTATCCGCCCCAGGTCGACACGAGCACGGAGGCCCAGGTTGACGCTGAGCGCGCGGCCAAGCGCGCCGCGGCCCGGGAGCGCCGGGCCCGGCAGGCCGTGGCGGCGGGCAGCCGCGGCTAGGGCCGCACCCGCCTAGGGCGTGTTCACACTAAGAGGCTCGCGTCTGGTAGACTTTGGCTATGGAACTCACCCAAGCACAAGTTGACCGCGTGGCTCCGTACCTGCCGGTGCAGCGCGGCAAC
>DAOUKN010000132.1:0-17195 GCA_034421255.1 Chloroflexota bacterium
GTTGCCGCGCTGCACCGGCAGGTACGGAGCCACGCGGTCAACTTGTGCTTGGGTGAGTTCCATAGCCAAAGTCTACCAGACGCGAGCCTCTTAGTGTGAACACGCCCTAGGCGCGCTTCCGATCAGTCTGGCCGCAAGTCCGTTCGCCCTGAGCGAAGTCGAAGGGCGCCGTTCATGGTTCGACAAGCTCACCACGAACGGGGCAACAAATCCTGCCTGGACACACGTAGACAGGGATTATGCGCAGCGCAACCAGAGATGGCGGCTTTCGCGCGCTACGCGAATCGCGGTCTGATTCGGGCGGGCTTCAAATCTGCCCCTGCTCAAGACCACCGCCTAACCCATCCGCCATTCCCGCGGAGGCGGGAATCCACGCTCCACCTGGCCGGCTTGCTGGCGGCGGACGCCAGGCACCAAGGGGCCGCGTGTTTCAGGCCTCGCGATTCCAGGGAGTGTCAATGCCCAGCGCGTCCGCCAGCGTCTCTAGGTCGCACCGGTGCTCATCCCCGACGGGGATGCCCTCAACCGCATAGAGCCGCGCGCGCTCGGCTTCCGGCGCACCGGCGAATTGGGCTTTCGGAAACCCCGGCAGCGGCGCCAGATCGGCGATGCGCTCCGCCAGCACGTCCATCTGGCGCCGGAACTCCACCGGATCCAGGAATAGGTCGATGCGAAACATCATGAACGTCGCGGCCTGGTGCGCCGAGGGGAAGCGGGGCGGCGGCGCGTCGCGCTCCTGCGGTACGCCGGCCAGGACTCCGCCCCAGGCCTGGGCAATGTTGCCCAGACCGATGCAGCGAAAGATTGTGCCGGGGATCCAGTCCTCGAGCTCCTCGCGGTGCGGCGACGAGCGCAGGTCGTAGACCGGCGAGAAGTCGACGATCAGCGGGTCCGCGCCGCCCGCCGGAGCGCTGAAGCACATGGGCGAGCCGACCGCCGAGCTGTAAACCGGCATGCCCGGCGCCATCTCGAGGCGCGCGCCGCCGGTGACGAAGCACAGCAGATCGTGCGGCAGCGTCATGCGGGCGTAGATCCCGGCGGCCCCGATGTGGCCGTGATTGCGGGTGACGGCCACCACGACGCCGGATTTGCGAGCCTTGGCGATGGCACGTTCCGTAGCCATGTGCGCCGCGAAATACCCCAGGCCGCCGTCGCCGTCCACGACCAGGCTCACCGGCGTCTCGCGCACGACGCGCGGATTGGGGCCCGGATTGAGCCGGCCTCCGCGGATCTCGTCGGCGTAGGAGGCAAGCATCCGCGTCCCATGCGAGTGCACCCCGCGCAGGTCGTTGCCCGTCAGCAACTCGGCCAATTGGGCGGCCTGGGCATCCGGCAGGCCCAAGGCCAGCGCGGCGTCGCGCGCGAACCGCTGCAACCGCTCCGCCGGCACCGAGACGTACCGCTCAGGCGGAAGATTGAGCTTGTAGACGGGCGGGGTGGGGGTCATGGCGCTGCGTCATTCTTGAGAGCGCTGCGTTCGGCAGCGCGCAGATGAGCCTGGCGTGAGCGACCGCGACGGTGTAGCACCTTGTGCCGATCGGCGCCGCGTGTGAGAGGCCCTACGTGCCGCCTGGGGGCGCTGCGTGCGCGGCGGCCAGGCGGGCGCGGACGACCGGGAGTACGACCAGGCTCAGCCCGAAGAAGACGGCCATCATGGCGAACACGGCGCGGTAGCCGAACAGGTCAAGGGCGATTCCCGCGGACAGCGTGGCCAGGCCGTCGCCGCCGGCGGTGGCGACGTTTGAAAGGCCCATGTAGAGGCCCGGCGCGCGCTGGTCGGGAATCAGGTCGATGGCCACGGCCCAGTCCGCGGCCGTGAACAGCCCCACGCCGACGCCCAGCACCGCGGCGAAGATCACGACCTGCACGAACGACTGCGAAGTCATCAGCACGGCGGCGGCAATGAGACCCAGCGCAGCGGCCGCCGCCACCAGCCGCAGCTTGCCGTAGCGGTCGGCCAGCCATCCCGCGGGGACGGTGGTGATGAGCGCCGTCAACAGCACCGCCGCCAGGACGATCGTGGTCTTGAACTCGGCGTCGCTCTCGGCCAGGCCGCCGTCCACCTGGTCGCCCTTCAGGAAAAGCTGGATGAAGTTATCCATGGCCTGCAGGCCCATGAAGTAGAGCAGCCGCGAGAGCATCAGCCACGCGAACGCCGAGCGCTGGCTGAGCTCGCGCAGGCGCATATGGGCCTCGCGCAGGACGCCTTCGAATGGAACCGCCTCGGGCGGTCGCTGCTCGCGGACGGAGAACCACGCGGCGATGGAGAAGACGGCCAGGACCACCATGATCGTGAGGAGCGCGGGGGCGAAGAATGGATTGGGGTCCTGCCCGTCGGCGGCCATGCTGAGCCACGCGCCGGCAACGCCCGCGCCAACCAGCGTGCCCATGAGATTGGCCAGCCCGAAGAACCCTGAGGCGCGTCCGCGCGTATCGGTCGGCACCTGGTCCGGAATCACGCCCTGGTAGGGGCCGTGCGCGATGTTGGCGGCAATCTGCAGCAGCACCATCGCCACGAACAGCAAGCCGTAGTTGGGTGCGTAGGCCACGAACAGCAGACAGGGCATGGCCGCGGCGATGCCCGCCGCCATGATCGGCCGCCGCCGGCCCCAGCGCAGGCGCACGCGGTCGCTGAAGGCCCCGGCCATGGGCTGCACCAGGATGGCCACGATGAGGCCCACCACCACGATGGCGCCGATGGCGGTGCCCTTGATCTCGTCGTCGACCAGCTCCGGCACGCGGGTCGGCAGCAGCTGGATGTTCATGCCGCCCCAGAGGAACGACAACCCAAACCAGAACAGGCTGATGCGAACCAGGAAGAACGCGGAGCGGCGGGTGATCTCCGCGGCGCGGCTCATGGCGCTACCGCGGGACCGAGCGAGGGTGCCGAGTCGTCACCAAAGCGAAATACAAACAATGTCCGCCCCGAACCATCGACCCACATCACGGCCAGATTAGACGAGTCGCCATCAGCCGTCACATAGACCAGGGCGCGGCCGTCCGGCGTCCAGACCGGGGCGCGATCGCCCAGCGTGTACCTGAACTCCGACAGCGGCAGCACGATCGTGCCGGTACCGTCGGCGTTCACGATGGCCACATGCGGCTGGCGGTCGCGGATGGTGGTAAAGGCCACGCGCGCTCCGTCGGGCGACCAGCGCGGTTCGAGGTCGGCGCCGGCGGCGTCGGTCAGGCGCTGTACGTCGCTGCCGTCCACGGCGACGGTGAAGAGATCGAACTGGCCGAAGCGATCGGCGCTGTAGACGATTCGACTGCCGTCCGGCGAGAACGACGGTGAGTTCTCGGCGCGTCCGGTGCCGACGACCAGCGTCTCCTCGCCCGTCTCGACGTCGACGATCCATACGTCGGGGCTGCCACGTCGCTGGGATTGGAAGGCGATGCGTCTGCCGTCGGGCGACCAGGAGGGCCGGGAGTCGCCGGGACCCTGCGTGAGCGGGCGAATGTCGCGGCCGAGGGACGTCATCAGCCAGATGCGGAACTCGCCGTCGCGGTTGCTGGCGAAGGCGATGGTCGATCCATCGGGCGACCACGCGGGCTGCGCGTCGTCGGCGGGATTGATGGTCAGCCGGCGCAAGCCGGTGCCGTCGGTGGCGATGACGTAGATCTCGAGATTGCGGCCGATGTCGACCTGGTAGGCGACCCAGAGAAGCGGGAACGGCGTATCCGGAGGGGGCGGCGTCGGAGTTGGGGTGGGCGCCGGAGTGGGCGTGGCCGTCGGCGTGGGGCTTGGCGTGGGCGTCGGCGTTGCCGTGGGCGTGGGGGATGGGGTGGGGCTGGGCGTGGCCGTGGGATCCGGCGTTGGGCTGGGCGTGGCGGTCGGTGTCGCCGTGGGTGTGGGCGCCGGCAGGTTCACCGGGGCCGTGGGGGTTGGACGGGGTCGGCCGACAGGGAACTCGGCCGGCACGGGCGCCGGTGTCGAGGCCACCACCGTGACGCGCTCGATCGGCACGCGGATCACCCCGGACGAGCCGCCGTTGCAGGCCATCAGCAGAATCAGTGCCGCACCCGCCAGGACCGAGGCGAATCCCCAGGATCGGACGCGGGCCGATGAGCACTCGGCTCGTAGGGACCGGCGGCGCCTCATTCGCGGGAGTCCGTGGGCCGCCTTAAGCCGCCGCGCCGTGTTTGCCTCCACGTGGGCCCTTGCCCAGCCCCACGAGCTGTTTGGGAGTCAGAAACCACCGCACCATGGCGCACTGGCCCAGGGCGATGGCGTAGGTCTGGAGCTTGCAGAGCCCGCCCGGCTTCAGGCCGAATGACCCGCCGGGCGCGCCGAACGCCAGAATCGAGATGAGCTGGCTCAGGGTCGGCTCATGCCCAACCAGCATGACGCCCTTGGTGCGTTCATGGGCGCGCACTGCGTCGACAATGCCGTTGAGGTCGCCGGTGGCGAGCGCGTCGGAATACTCGATATCGGCGGTGACGCCGAGGCCCCGGTGCACAATCTCGGCAGTCTGTCGGGCGCGCAGGAGTGGGCTGGAGATAATCGTGTCGACCACGACGTTGGCCGCGGCCATGCCCCTCGTCGACTGCTCGGTTCGCCGCCAGCCCCGCGGACTGAGCGGGCGGAGGGCATCCCGGGGATAGGTTGGGCCAAAGGCCTCGGCCTTGCCGTGCCGCAGGATGTAGAGATTCATGCGACCTCCAGGATGCGCGGGCTTCCGCGCCGGGATGTCCGGTGGCGCTCAGCCTTCCGTGGCGGTGACGGTGATTGGATCGCCGGCGATGGCCACGCCGCCGACGCTGACGGTGGCCAGCATGCCCCGACGTCCTCTGATCTCCTCCTGGAGCCCGGGACGCAGGATGTCCATCTTGTAGCAGGGGTCGCAGGGGTGCGAGATCACCACTTCGACTTCCGCGCCGATGCGCACCCGATCGCCCTCGGTCAACGATGCCAGGTCAATGCCGGTGGTGGCGACGTTCTCGCGGATGTCACCGGGTCCGAGCTCCAGCACGTCGAGGGTTTCGGTGTCCATGAGCAGCACCTGATTGCGCGAGTCCGGATTGGCGTGGCGGTCGCCTTCGATGCCCAGGTCGGCCACGAAGCTGAGGCTGCTGACGCCGACGTTCTGCCCGGAGGTCGGCGAGAGGCGCAGCCAGGCGACGTGCGGAGAGCTTGACATAAATATCCCTTGCGATGGTCCGATTGTGTCCAGCGTACGCCATCCGCATGCACCAAACGTCGCGTCGGACAGCGAGGGGCTGCCACCCCTATAATTGGGCGCCCGGCCGAGGTGGCGGAATTGGTAGACGCGCTAGCTTGAGGGGCTAGTGGCCTCCGGGCTGTGCGGGTTCGAGTCCCGCCCTCGGCACCATGATTCGCCGGTCCGAACCTGTTAGTCAGGCCAGATCGAGGGACCGGCGGGGACGGCGTCAGGCCACTAGCTTCGCAGCCAAGGGTCCCGATGCTACTAGCCTGAAAGAAAAGGCGCGGGCCACTAGCCTGATCAGGCGAAGCCGACACCCACCGCACGGCCACCGCACGGCGCCCGTCGATCCATCGCACAACCGGCGCACGAAATCGGATTTGGCGCCGGCGGAAGGGACGCATCATGCCGGGCATGCCCCCACCCATTGACCTCGACCTCGCCGACGCCGTCGACATCTACCTGGACCGCTGCGAAGCGGAGGGATTCGTGATCTCCACGCTGGCCACCTATCTCATCGCCCTGCGGCAATTCGTCGCATTTGCCGAACGCCAGGGTCACACCAGTACCAGCGATCTGAACCTTCAGCTGGCGCTGGCCTGGCAGCGCCACCTACGTACGAAAAAGGTCAGCGGTCGCGGCCGGCGTCGGGGAGCTCGCTCCCGCCGCAATCTTCATCGTCACCCACCTAACCGCCACCACCCTCGTCATCCTCACCTGGCGGCTATTGGCAGCCTCCAACCGCTCGACCTAGTCGACGTGCTTTCAAGGGCGCGGTCGAACCGCACTAACGTTAATCCCATGCCATTCCGATTGGTTCCGGCGTAGCCCCCTGTCGCAGCCGCCCTGCCGAGCGACGGAATCGTTCAGGCAGCCCGCTCATCGACAGTTCTGTCATCGAAGTCTTGGATTGACGTTCCACCTGACAAGACTTGATTTGCATCCGTCAATCACTCTCGATAGGATCACCATCAAGCGTGTGGTCAGACGAGTCGTCCCATAGTCGCCCGCAAACGCCTCCTGGCACCCTCGACGAAGCTCGTCACTCGTTTCGCGCTCATCGTCCTCTTGGCAAGCGCTGCATTCTTGTTATTCGCGCGCGAATCCAACGCCTGTTCGTTCACGCGGCCAGGATCTCCAACCGTTGAACTGCAAAATGCCACGTATGTATTCGCTGGTAAAGTAGTTGCAGTGCACCAAGTTCCAAACGACGAAGTGTATGAATTTAAGGTCGAAACAGTGTGGAAGGGACCGCTGTACGAGACGACGTATATTGTAGGGCTATTAGAGTCATACGCGGGCACATCTTGTGCGGGTAGTATTAGCCCGTTCACTCTTGGACGTATCTACCTCGTTTACGACAACTATCATGTTGCCAGTCGTACAGGTCTATTGGGGCGCAAAAGTGAAGATCTCGCCGAACTGGGTAAAGGCAGTTCGCCGACTCCCGGGACGAAGGCGCCCATACCCGAAATCCTGCAAGAGACAAGGAACGCACCGAGTCCACGCGCAGATCAGTCCACGACTCCCGTGATGATGTCGCCAACGCCGGTGCCCCGACCGGAACCCGAGAGGACAATCCCCACGCCGCCGGCTTCTGAGCAACAGACGTCCCCGCCGTGGTCATTAATCGTGCTGATAGCGCTTCTTGCGGCCGCGCTGATAGGCACCGTGGCGCTCGTTAGAACTCGACGCACTCGGCAAATCGAAGAGTAGGTTTCGGTCAGGCGTCTCAAGAGGCGCTGGCCGGCGCATCCTTCTGTTGCCGAGAAAACTCTGCCTCACTTTTGGCGGACTTGAGCCTCACCCTTCGGAATCGTCAGGCTCTGTTGGCTACCTTTCTCTCGGACTTGGCCTTGCCTGCCTCCGTTTCAGGAGATCGGTCGGAGCCGTCAGCGACATCGCTCTGGATTCTGACTGTGCAGGCCGCCCGGCGGCTGACCTTTACACCGACGATCAGCGCCGGCAACAGCGTCGGTCCAGTCGCCACCACCACCGGGCGCGTCGTGGGCATTGCCGGCACCACATCCCCCGAGCTTCCGAGGGCTGACTCCGCTCTCACCGCCGAAGCGGCACAGGCGCTGCTGGACGACTGGCTCGATGATATTGCGCGTGGCGTTGCGCCCCCGCGCCCGGTGCGTCCGCTCATCGACCGAATATCTCTGATCGAGCGTGAGAGCGTGGCCTGTCCGATGGAGGTAAGCGCCCCGGGGCGATTTGGTGACGGGATGGCGTTCTGGGTTCGAGGCGGGGCCATTGACCTTTCGGCGACCGTGTGGTTGAACCCTGCGGCGTTGTCTCTCGCGCTCTTGGAATTCGGAAACACCACTGTTTCACCCTATGCGAGCCATGACGGAATAACCTTCGGAGACTTCTTCAGTTATACGACATATACGCGTCAATCTTTATGGTGGACGCGCTTCGGATTTGGATACGATGGAGACAGGAAAGAGATTAAGCGGTTCATACACCCAGATATCGTCCACGGTGCAACCTTCCACCTTAGATTTATCTATAATCGTGGCTCCGTTGCCCTGTTCATCAACGGACAAGCGGTGCACCACGAATCGGGGCTTCCATATGACGATGACATATCTCTAAGCCTGGGATGTACCGGCCAAAACCATTTCAAGAATATGTACTTTTACGATATACGCGTGACCGGAAATCTCATTCCAAGCACCTAGCACGAGCGTCGCGAGAGGCCTCATGCATTGCTCAAATCGGCGCTTGCGGGTCGCCGGTGGGCCGCAGGTGGGTCAGCCGGTCCGGTGAAGGCGGGCGGTCAGGCAAATGGCCAGGCGTTGCGGGTTCGAATCCCATCCTCGGCGCCACATGAAGTCGGGGGTCGTGCTTCGTCGAGGCAGGCGAGGGAGGCCTACCATGCAGGCCGGACGGGAGCATTGAACTGATTGGCGGACGCGCCAAATGAAGATCGTCTGCTGGAACATGGCGCACTCGCGCAAGTCGTGGGACGCGCTGGTCGACACGACCGATGTTGACATCGCGCTGCTGCAGGAAGCATCGCGCGTGCCTGACCACCTCATTCACACCGTCGACGTGGACCACAGGCTGTGGGACGAGCGTCCCAGCGACTGGATGGTGTATCCCTCGGCGGTGGCCCGACTTTCCGATCGCGTTTCCGCCCGCTTCATTCCGACTCGGCGGATCGGCGAGCCCTACAGCCACGACTTCTACACCAGCGAGTGGGGCACGCTCGGCGCCGCGGTGGTGAACGCGGACGACGACGAGTCACTCACCGTCGTCTCGATGGCTGCCGGCGGTGACAACTTCACCTGCGAGTCAGGCTCGCCAGGCCGTCAAGAGGCCATTGGCTCGGTGCACCGCCTGATCTCGGATCTGTCGCGCCTGGTCGGCCGCCGGAGCCGCGTCATCGCCGCCGGCGACTGGTCAATCAACCGAGGCTGGAGTAGCCACCCTACGGCAGTATGGAACGAACGAGAGGCTCTGCATTTCCGAACGGCGTTCGACCGGATGCGAGCCCTGGGATTTCGCCACCTCGTGCCCGAGGGCCGACGCGGATATCGCGACGACGTGGTGACCTTTAAACCAATCGGCATGTCGCCCGCCGAGGCGTGGGGGCAACTTGACTACGTCTTCGCCACCGAGAACATCGCCGACCAGGTGACCGTTCGCGCGCTGAACGAACCTGACCAGTGGGGCCCCAGTGACCACTGTCGCCTCGTCATTGAACTTGACTGAGCCCCTGCACTCGACGCCACCAAGAGCATCGCCGGATACTCCCGACTGCGGAGTTCGTCGCGGAGACTGAACCGATTCTCTGAGAGACTCAAGAGACTCAGTCGACGACCAGTTCGGCGAGGACGCCAGCGGGATCTAGTTCATCGCATCCAGAGCCGGCGGGCGCAGGTCGATCCGCATCTCTGCAATCCGGTCCGGGTTCCCGGCGATACCGCGACGTTGAAGCGCGGCCAGCATGTCCTCCTGCCTTGGCTGACCGAACGCCAATCGATAGAGCGCCAGCGACTCCTGCAATCGCGCCCATCGATGCTCATCGAGACTCAAGGTAAGCGCCATGATTCGTCGCTGGAGCCTGGCATCGCCCGGGTAAATCCAACACGGTGAGAGGCCACCCAGATCTGGGTCACTATCCGCCGAGGCCGCGTCGAAGACCTCGGTCCAGGGGTCCCGAACGTCCGGCGCCAGCGCGGCTGATCGGTGAGCGGCCGCGACATTCTTGCGGATCGCGTGTCCTTTGTAGCGGTCCACCCGGCCCTCGCGCTGCTCGAAGTCGACCGGGTTGCCGGGAAGGTCCCAGTGGATAACCGAATGGCACCACCAATGGAAGTCAATGCCCTCTTGGCCCACGGAGGTCGTCGCGAGAACGAATGGCCAGAACGGCGAGTTGAACGCTGCCCTGACTTCGGGGAGCCTCGCTTCATCTTGACTCTGTCGCGCGCTGCCAAACCGCATCGCATACCTGCTTGGGAAGGCGATTCCCTCGCTGTCGAAGTTGTCGATGTCGGTCGCGCGGTAGACCGACTCTCGGACGGCAATTGCGCGCCGTGCGGTTGCGGCAAGCGAGATCAGCCCTTCGTCAGTCGTCGTGTTGATGCCGGCTTCCCCGGCGAGGTGGTGGATGTACTCATCGAGGACGGCTTGGAGACCCCCGTCGATGCAATAGCGAGCCACCCTGCGCCAATAGATGCCGTCGTCGTCGCGCGTGGCTCCGGAGCCCGCGTACAGGCTGTCGAGAAGCAATATCGAAACGGGCCGGGCGAAGACGCTCCGCAGGCCGGACGCGAGGATCGACGCCGCGCGCCATTGCCCCAACTCGGTCACGCCGTCGTCCGCTCGCTTCAGCCGATTGAGCGCTCGCCATGCGATGTTCCCCGGCGCTCCTAAACCGAGAAGCGCGCTGGTCGTGAGCAGGTCGGCTGGTCGTTCCGACTCCGGATTCTCGCTCCCGAGGGCGGTGAGCGCTTGCGCCACATGCGCGTCAAGAGCGCGCGGCACGGCCTCCGCCGGGTGGTCAGCAGAAGCCCCCGCCAACGCCTCGGTCAACGTACTCCGGTGGGTGGCAAGGAGCGCAGAGGCCAGCGAGCCGTCCCGCTCGGCGTGAATTGGCGCATACCAGTGCCAGATCGCGCTTGCCGTCGATCCTGTGTTGCCGGCCGGACCGACAACGACGTGCACGCGCTCTTGGGCCCACTCGAGGAGGCGCTCGACGCTCGGTGATTCGGCGTGGTCGCGGGCAGCGTCCAACGGGTCGGTGCAGGACGCCAGCGCTGGTTGCGGCCAGAACAAGGCCAGCGCCGACATCGAGGCGGGCCGTTCCTCGTCCATCCGATAGTCCAGACGTCTCGAAATGGCCGCTCGGGCCGCGGGCGAATTCTCAATTTCACTCCCTCTGGCTCTCGTGAAGATCCGCCGCTGGACCTCATAGCTCAGGAGGGAGGCGATGGCCGAAGGAGCGGCCACCCAGCTGGAGAAAATGAGCTTCTTGGTGATTGCGGTCGAATCGATCGACTCGTACGGACCGCCGAGGCGGTGGTAGGGCAGGGACGGCGGCATCCAGAGCAATTGCCACCAGCCCGGCTCGAGCGTTTCCTCGGCCAGCGCTCGCATTCGAGCGTTCGCCCACTTGACCCGCCGGAATCGCTGAACGCTGGGTCTTGCAATTCGCTGTGCGCCACGAAACATCGGCATCAGCCCGGCCCGACGATCCGGATCCTTCATCGCGTCGCGGACGTGCTCCCCAACGCGATATCCGGTCAGAAAGTTGAGAAAGTAGGGGGCTGACTTCCAGTACTCGACGCTCAGCGGCGCCCTGACCGCATTGGCGACCCGCCGCAACGCGACGTAGCCCAAGTAATCATCCGCCCGGACACCGAACCGGCCCGTCGTGGGTGCGAGCGTGGTGACGTGGCGGGCGTCCGTGGGCCGCTCAGTGCGAGCGATCCACTTCCGGAGCTGGGTCTGCACGCGATCGCGGATCGCCGCCGTCGGCTCGCCCGAGAGCGCCGCCTGCCGCAGCGCGTCGAGATCGGCGCGAAGGTTATCCACGGGACTGGGCGAATTGGCGAGGAATCCCAGTGTCTTCAGGAAGTCTTTGTAGTGCCCGCCGCCTTCCGCTGCCTCCTCGGCATACGTGAATGGTTTGTACGGCGTTGCCGAGAGCAATAGCACCCGCGCGTCGGATTGGGTGAACAAGGCATTGGCCAATTCGGCCGCTTCGCCGCCGGTCTTCACGTCGAGCAGGTCCCGAAAGCGCTGAAACTCGTCCAGGATCACGAGGTCCGGCTCCAGCGCATGAACCGCGGCTCGCGCGAGCATCCGGCGCAAGCTGCCGACGATCCTGCGAGCGGCTTTGTGCTGGCCAGCGGTCAGAGCCCGCCGTCCCACGACTTCATCGATCAGCGCGAAGAGCGATACCCGCTCGCAGCTCCGGTCGAACTCCTCAAGGAACGTCCGGCGGATGCTGGATTCGAAGCGCTCGGCACGGACGTGAGCCACGTACGACTTGACGAATCGATCTCGGCTGGCCACGAATCCTTGGAAGATCCGCTGCGCCGCCGTCGCCCGCGCACCCCGTAAGCCGAGGTGGCTGCGAAGGAGCATGTAGAGCACGGCACGCTCCGCTGCGGTTCCCATCTGCCATCCGAACTGAAAGGACGTGGCCGGTGTGAAGGCCACGAACGTGGCTGGCTTTCCCTTGCCGCCCGTCGTCGGTTTCAGCACGTCGGGCTGCGTGATGAGCAGACTCAGCCGCGTGGCGAAGCTCGGAGATTCCGAATCCGTCACGTTGAGCTTGCGTATGTTCTGGGCGGCAATATCTGCGTTCGAGCATACGTAGACGACGTCAATGCGACGCACGCGGTCGACCTGCTCCAGGTTTTCGCGGGTCAGGGCGATGACCTCCTGCGCGACATGCGTCTTACCCAGCCCGGTCTCATCGGCCACGAGGAATCGTCGCGACGAGTCTCGATCGCGATACAGCCGCCGGAACGCGTGCGCGGCAGTGGCCCGCTGGAAGTCGCTCAGGGCGCCTGCCGGGCCCTCACGGGTCTTGAGCGTCATGCTTCCACCGCGCGCATCGCACGACGCGCCTCGAGGGCCGGCAGCCATACGTCGTCCCAGCCTTGAGGAATCACGGATGGGGTGGTCGGTGACCGGCGGAGGTGCTCGACGATTTCCTCCAAGTGATCGATGGATTCAGGCCTCTCGGACAGGGCGCGCGCCAACAGTTCCAGGACACCCTGACCTGCGCCGCCTGACCAGCTTCCCTGCCCATCGCCCGCCACGGCGGCGTCTAGGCCACTCCCAGCAGCGAAGCCGATAAGTAGGGCAAGCAGCCTCATGAACTTCTCCGGCGTGTCGATTTGCCGGGCCAGGATTCTCTGGAAGCGCTCGTCCGGCGCACCGCGGAGCTGCGAACACACGACGGCCGAGCGTTGCACCGGGGCGCCCTCGACCGACCGGCACGCCGTGAGCTGAAGAAACGCCGTGAGGTCTGCGAGCTCCCGGGGCAAAAATTCGACGTCAACCGGCTCCGCAGGACTGAGCGGGTGGGTTTCGGCCTCATGGTTGTGGGGAGCGATGGTGAGACGGGTGTCTTCGGGTATGTGCGGCAGGTCGTCATCGGCCGTGATGCGGGCGACCCATCCGTCGCCCCCTTTCGTCACGGTCGTGCGAAAGCGGACGCCCGCCGCAATATCGAACAGCAAGTCCTCGAGCGCCCGTTCGGCCTTGCTGGCTGCGTCAACGTCCGCCTCAGCGGAGGCGACGTAGGGCGTCAGCATGGCGCGGAATGGCGCGTCGTCACCGACGATTGCCTTTACTCCGAACCTGGCGACCGGGCCGACGAGCTCGCAGAGAAACTCGATGTTCTTGCCAAAGGCCGCGCTCGTCGCGTTGGCCGAGCCGACGAACACACGCGCGAGCCGAGCGCGCTCCACGACGAAGAGCTTGGCGTGCAGATGCGTCGACAAGGTCTGGTGCGCGTCGTCCGGGACATCATCCGGCGAGAGGCTCGCTGCTGGATCAAGCTCGTAGACGTCCAGGTGTTCGAGCGCGGTCGAGGGGAGCGTATCGAGCTCCTCGCCACGCGAGACCAGCACCGCCGTCCAGCCGGCCCTTGGCCGGAAGAAACGCCGTAACGCACCGGCGCCGACGAACGGTGAGATCGCGAGCTTTCGATAGCCGCGGAAGTGCTTCTCGACTGGAAACGGGCGCGCGTCCGGGTGTCCGATGGGGTGGAAGTGAGCCTCGCGAACGCCGGCGGGCAATTCCCATTCGACCAGTCGCAGTTGGTCGGCGAGGGCGTCCAGCAACTCGCGTCGTCTTGGCGAAATCGGCGTGACGGCCAGCTCAGGCAGCGCGCGATGAAAACTCGCCAGCGGCTCGCTCGTCGCGCTGACCCGGGGCTGCGGCTGCCCGTCAAGCCGGAGGATCGTGTCCCAGCTGCGAGTGGAGTCCAGGTTCCGAGAAAGCACGAGGAGTCGATAGGACGGCGCCTGCGACCGATCGAGGAATCGGAGAACCCAGGTCTTCGGATGGAAGATGCCGCCCGCCGGAGGCCGCCGTACCGGGTGGACGACGTTTTCGAGGAGTGCCACCAGGTCAGACGGCCACTTCTTGGCGTGGATGGCGCCGGCCTGACAGAAGATGTCCATGCGGCCGCTCATCTCTCGCAGCGCCTGCATGACCTCGACGGGGTCGGACTGCTCGTCGAAACGAAAACCCGCGAACGCGAGCGGGACCATCAGGGCAGTTTCCAGATCCAGCGTGAACGTTGTCGCCACGGCGTGATCCAGGGAATGGCCCGGGGGTGGCCGTAGTGCGTCCAGCAAGAGCGCCCGGCTATCAGGCGCCAGCATGACCGTTCTCCCGCCCGTCGGCGATGTCATTGAGGAGTTGCGCCACGACCCGCCAGCGGAACGTCAGGCGCCAGGATCCGGAGGCGCCGCCCCACTGACGCATGAGCCGGTCATTGCGCAGCCGCGCCTGGCTCCGCTTCTGGTACAACTCTCGGTTCCAGACCAGCGCCCGGGCATCTTCATCGCCGGCGAGACCATGACCGTTCATCCGATTTGCCAGGTTGACCCAGGCAGTCACGAACTCACGCGTCCGACGCTTGACCGGCCTGTCCCGCTGGGCGAGCAGCGCCCATAGTCCGTTCAGATCCCAGCCGCCGATGTCGCTTTCCTTGACTTCACGGCGCCACTCGTCAAGCCGCTTGGCGAAAGCGTCCCGGCGACCGTCGTGACTTGAAAGGCCGAGCTTCTCGGCGCGTTCGGCGAGGAGGATGTTGTAGAGCAGCGCGGCCCCGTGCATTGCCAGCGCGAAGCGGCGCGCCTCGTCGAGTGCGACGCGCACGCGACCCGTCGCCGCAACGGCGTCGGGATCCTCCCAGGGGTATGCGGCGATCGCCGAGCGGCGGCTTCCGCGTTCGACCAGGAATTGGAGCAGAGTGCCGGGCACGGCGTCCACGATTCTCTCGGCGAGCCAGCTCGCCTCGTCGCGGGTGAGGGCAAAGTCACACCGCTGGAGGTCGAAGAAATCAGCCGGAGGCGGGGGGAGCGTGGGCGCCCAGACGGCGTTGGAGTGCCCGAGAAACTCAGTGGCGTCGTCCACTTGGCGCGTGCTCTGGGGCAGGCCCACCACCTGGCCCGGCGTCGCCTCGCGCCGCAGAATCTTGAAGCGTCGCAAGGTATTCCAGTAGATGGTGGAAGGAAGGATCTTGATCCCAGTTCCCGCCACGATGCCGATCAAGCCATCCCGATCGCCGCCACGGCGCAGCGCACCGATGAGCTGACGTTCATTCCACTCGACCCACCCGGTGAGCTTGGAGCCGGCGTGTCCTCGACGTGCTCCCTCGCGATACAGCCAGGGAATGAACAGGAGGTACCGGGCACGCGTGAGCAGCATCGAGGTGCCGGGAAACAGCGTGTTGCTGAGCGCATCGCGAATCCCGCCGAATCCCAGTTCGTCGCGGCTCTCGGGCTGCGAGAAAAACCTGATGATCTCGCGGGCTCGTTGCTGTTCAGCCGCGGAGTGGTCGAGCCACGCGAGAGTGGCCGGCATGTAGGGACTTTCGCTGGCGGCTAAGACCGTGAACTATTGATCAGTGAAGGTCCAACCTGCAAGGTCCACTCCCTACCCGACTCCAGAAGGCGTCTGGCCACTGTGCAGATAGTCCCGCCCTCGTTGCCGGCCTGGTTGACGTAGCGGCTTCACCGGAACCGTCTGGCGAAGTATGTTGGCAGCGCGCTCGCGCTGATCGCACGTGTGGCCGCTGTGAAGCTGACGGCCATGGGACGGGCTGGTGAATCCGCGATGCAACTGATTGACGACCGCCTGGTCTACTCGGCGACCGATCTGGTGGCGTTTCTCGAGTGCCGGCACCTGGCCAACCTGGAGCGCGCGGTGGCGCTGCGCCACCTGAAGGCCCCGCATCGCGACGACCCCGTGCTGGACCGCATGGCGCGGCGCGGGCAGGAATATGAGGCACGCTTCCTGGAATCGCTGGTCGCCGAGAACTTGAACGTTAGGGAAATCCGGCCGCCCGACACCGTATCTCCGAGTCGAGCCGTCGGGCCTGAGCGCGCCGCCACGTTGCAGGCCATGCGGGACGGCGTGGACGTGATCTACCAGGCGGTGCTGCTGGACGACCGGCGGCTGGGGTACGCGGACTTTCTGCGCCGCGTCGAGACGCCGAGCGATCTCGGGGCCTGGAGCTATGAGGTTTGGGACACCAAGCTGGCGCGCCAACCCACGGCGCCCGCCGTGCTGCAGATCAGCCTGTATTCGGACCTGCTGGGAAAGATGCAGGATCAGCCGCCGGACCGGATGCACCTGGTGCTAGGCGGTGTCGCGCGCGAGACTGTGAGCCTGCGGGTCGCCGACTACGCGGCCTATTACCGCCTGGTCGCGCGGCAGTTCGAGTCGCTGCTCGACGACTCGGAATCGGCGTATCCAATCCCGACCAAGCCGGAGCCCACGCCGCACTGCGATTTCTGCAGTTGGAGTCGCGATTGCCGCGCCGAGTGGCGTCGGGACGACGACCTCGCGCTCGTGGCCAACCTTACGTCCCGCCAGCGACGCGCCCTGCACGCGATCGACGTGACCACGCGGCGTGGGTTGGCCGACCCGTCGCCGCCGCTGCCGGAACGGCTGGACGGCGTCAGTCCCGAGTCGATGGAACGCGCGCAGGCGCAGGCGGCCATCCAGGTGCGCGGCGAGGGTCGAGTCATCTCCGAGCGCATCCCGCCCGAACGCGACCGCGAGGACGCGCTGGTCCCGGACCGCGGTCTCTGGGCGCTGCCGGAACCGTCACCGGGCGACCTATTCCTCGACCTGGAGGGCGACCCGTTCTACGGCTCCGAGGAGATCGACGGCATCGACTACCTCTTCGGCGTCATCGAGCCGGGACTTACGGACGCCGCCGGCGATCCCACGTTCCATGCGTTCTGGTCGATCGAGGCGGACACCGTCACGCCGGCGGCCGAGCGCCAGGCGTTCGAGAACTGCATCGACCTCATCATGGACCGGTGGGCCGAACACCCCGACATGCACGTCTACCACTACGCGCCCTACGAGACCGGGGCGATGAAGCGGCTGGCCGGGCGCTATGCCACGCGCGAGTCCGAGGTGGATCAGCTGCTGCGGGGGCGCGTGTTCGTGGACCTCTACCGCGTCGTGCGGCAGGGCATTCGGGCGTCGGTGGAGAGCTACTCCATCAAGCGGCTGGAGCCACTCTATGGGTTCGAGCGGGAAATCGACCTCCGCGACGCGGGCGAGAGCATCGTGGAGTTCGAGCACTGGCTCGAACCCGACGAAGCGACCGACCGGGAAGCACTGCTGGAGCAGATCAGGGCCTACAACCGCGACGACTGCGTGTCCACCTACCACCTGCGCGAGTGGCTGGAAGGGCAGCGCGCCGCGCTGGCGCGCGAGGTTGGGTCTGAGGCCCCGCCGCGTCCAACGATCATGCCGCCCGAGGAGACCGAGGACTCGGAGCACCAGCAAGCGGTGCAGCAGCTTGTG
>DAOUKN010000133.1:0-3972 GCA_034421255.1 Chloroflexota bacterium
CATTGACAGCCGCGTGAGCGCGGGAGGAGCGCTGCCCGGCATCGTGGTGCCCGGGTCGTTCAACCCGCTGCACGAGGGTCACGACGCGCTGCTGGCGGCCGCCCGCCGCCGCACGACCGGGCAGGCGGCCTACGAGATATCCATCACAAACGTCGACAAGCCGGCCCTTGGCGCCGCCGAGCTCGACGCGCGGCTGGCGCAGTTTCGGGGGCGGACGCCGGCGGTGCTCACCCGCGCCCCCACCTTCGTCGAAAAGGCCCGGCTGCTGCCGGGCACGGCGTTCGCGGTGGGCGCCGATACCGCCGCCCGCATCCTGGAGCCCCGCTACTACGGCGGCGCGGAGCCTATGGCGCAGGCCCTGACGGAGCTGCGCGAGCTGGGCGCCCGGTTTTACGTGGCCGAGCGGCGGGTGGGCGACAGGCGCCTTCGGCTCGACGACTTCCATGTGCCGCCGTTCGTCGCCGACATGTTCGAGGCTATTCCGGCCGAGGAGGTTGCGGTGGACATCTCGTCGACTGAGTTGCGGGATCGGTTCGGGGCCTAGCCTCGCTGTCGGCCGTCGATCACTTCGAGTCGCACCCGAAGATTCCTTCCGAACGCCGCGAGGAATCGAAGGACGTTGTAGATGTTCCCCGCCTCTTAGATTTCTCGCTTCGCTCGAAATGACATTGGTGGGGTGGAATGACATGGGTGGGTCGCGGTAGCGGCACCGGGTACCATCGGCCATCCGCGCCTGTGCCGATTCGACCTGGGGGACCGTGGCCGCTGACAACGCCCGCCCCCCGTCGCAGCCCGACTACGCCACGCTGCGTCGTCCCGCTCGCACCCGCGATTCCGCTCCGCGCGTGACCGTGCGGCCCGGCACGGCCTCCGACTGGGCGGCGTGTTGGGCCATGGATGTGTCCTACGAGACCGATCACGTGTGGCAGTTGCAGACCGGCGCCCACGCCGAGGCGCCGATGGTCGGCTTCGTGCAGGTGCGTCTCCCCCGCACCATCACCCTGCGCGATCCACTGTGGGGCGGGTCGGCCGATCCACCGCAGCCGGAGCAGGGGGCCCTGCTCGTGGCCGAGGTCGGCGGCGGCGTCGATGGCTTCGCGCTTGTCGTCCCCGACGCGCCGCGCGCCGTGGACACGCTCTGGATGCTGGCGGTTCAGCAGCACGCCCGCCGACGCGGCCTAGGAGTTCGCCTGGCGCACGCGGCGGTCGAGGCGGCTCGCGCGCACGGTCGCCGGGCCCTGTGCGTCACCGTGCAAGCCCGCAACTACCCCGCCATTCGCACGCTCCAGGCGGCGGGATTCGTCCTCACCGGCTATGACGAGCAGTACTACCCCTCGAACGACGTGGGCCTGCGCTTTGCCCACCGGCTCGCGGTCAATGGCGCCGGTCGCCGTCCGGGAAATCGGTCGCCGGGGCGCCGATAGCACGCCCAGCGCCGCACGCGGCGGGTATTCTTCCCCTGCCGCCTCCCGTCGGGGTGCTGCGGGCTAGGGTGAGCCACGAATGTCCAACGGGATAGGACTCGGCCTCCTCGGCGTTGGCAACGTCGGCTCGGCGGTCGCGCGCCACGTTCACGCGCGCGCCGCCATGCTGGAGCGGCAGCTCGGCCGCCCGATCACCGTCGAGCGCGCGCTCGTGCGCGACCCGAACAAGCCGCGCGACGCCTCGATTCCCTCCGATCGCCTGACCACCGATGCGGCGTCCGTGATCGACGACCCCAACGTCGACGTCATCGTTGAAGTCCTGGGCGGCGTCGAGCCCGCGCAGCAATATCTGCGCCGCGCGCTTGAAGCCGGCAAGCACGTCGTCACGGCCAACAAGGAGGTCATGGCCGCCCACGGGGTCGATCTCTTGCAGCTGGCCGCCGACCGGGGACTCGATCTCTACTTCGAGGCCAGCGTCGGCGGCGGCATCCCGCTCATCGGTCCGTTCCGGCAGGACCTGGCGGCCAACGAGATCGAGGAAGTCCACGCCATTCTCAACGGCACGACCAACTACATCCTCTCCCAGATGGCCGAGCACAATCGGAGCTACGCCGACGCGCTGGCGGAGGCGCAGGAGCTGGGCTACGCCGAGCCTGACCCGACCAACGACGTCGAGGGCCACGACACGGCCTTCAAGCTGGCCATTCTGGCCACGCTTGCCTTCAGAGGCCGCGTCGCGCCGGCGGACGTGTTTCGGGAAGGCATCGGGCAGCTCACCCAGGCCGACTTCACCTACGCCGCGGAGCTGGGCTACAGCATCAAGCTGCTGGCTATCGCCAAGCGACGCGGCGACACGATCGAAGCCCGGGTCCATCCGGCGCTGGTGCAAGGCGACTTTCTGCTGGGACAAGTCGAGGGCGTGTACAACGCGGTGCGGATTTCGGGCGACCTCGTGGGACGCGCGATGTTCATGGGCCGCGGCGCCGGTCCCGAGCCCACGTCCAGCGCCATCGTTTCCGACCTGATCGACCTTGGGCACAACATGCGACGGGCGGCGCACAACCGCATTCCCGTGCTCCTGGACCGGCCGGTGCGCGTGCTTCCAATGGACGAGGTGACCTCGCGCTACTACCTGCGACTCTGGGTCAAGGACCGCCCCGGCGTGCTGGCGCGCATCGCGGCCATCTGCGGCGAGCACGCCATCAGCATCGCCTCGGTGCTGCAGAAGGAAGTCGACCAGGACGCGCGGCGCGCCGAGCTGGTGCTGCTCACGCACGATGCCCGCGAGGCCGACTGGCGTCCGGCGATCCAGCGCATCACCGCCCTGGACGTGGTGCCCGAGGTCGCCAGCGTGATCCGCATCGAAGACCTGCTCGAATGACGCTGAGCGTCCCCGCGGGCGTGATTGAACGCTACCTGGAGTTTCTGCCCTTCGCGGACGGCGCCCCGGACCTGACCATCGGCGAGGGCGGCACCCCACTCGTGCGCGCGCCGGTCCTGGAGGACCGAACCGGAATCCGCGAGGTTTGGCTCAAGCTCGAAGGCTGCAACCCCACGGGGTCGTTCAAGGACCGGGGCATGGTGGTGGCGGTGGCCAAGGCGCTGGAGGCCGACGCGCGCGCGCTCATCTGCGCCTCGACCGGCAACACCGCCGCGGCGGCCGCCGCCTACGGGGCCCGGGCCGGCGTGATGACGGTGTGCGTGGTGCCGCACGGCTCCACCGCCGCCGGCAAGCTGGCCCAGACCCGGATGTTCGGCGCGCGGGTCGTGGCCGTCACCGGCACCTTCGATCACGCGCTGACCATCGTGCGCCAACTGGCCGAACGCGACGGCGTGATCCTCGTGAACTCGGTCAACCCTCACCGACTGGAAGGGCAGAAGACCGCCGCGTTCGAGATTGTGGACGCGCTGGGCGACGCGCCGGACGAGCTCTATCTGCCGGTGGGCAATGCCGGAAACATCGCCGCCTATTGGCGTGGATTCGTCGGCTACCGAGACGCCGGACGGGCGACGCAAACCCCGGTGCTGCGCGGATTCCAGGCCGAGGGCGCGGCGCCGATGGTGCTCGGGCATCCCATCGACGATCCGGTGACCCAGGCATCGGCCATTCGCATCGGCAATCCGGCCAACTGGGAAGAGGCGGCGGCGGCGTGCGACGCCTCGGACGGATCGATCGAAGCCGTGCCCGAGGCGGCGATGGCCGACGCCTATCGGCTGCTGGCGCAGGAGATGGGCGTGTTCGTCGAGCCCGCCTCGGCCGCCGGGATTGCCGGGTTGCTGCAACGGCGGGCGGGCGGATCCGCCTCACCGGAGCGAGTCGTGTGCGTGCTCACGGGGTCCGGTTTGAAAGACCCGGACACGGCCCTGCGCGAGTCCGACGACCCGATCTCGGCGCCCCCCGACCTCGACGCCGTCACCCGCGTGCTGGGGTGGTCCGACTAGGGCGTGTTCACACTAAGAGGCTCGCGTCTGGTAGGCTTTGGCTATGGAACTCACCCAAGCACAAGTTGACCGCGTGGCTCCGTACCTGCCGGTGCAGCGCGGCAAC
>DAOUKN010000134.1:0-8271 GCA_034421255.1 Chloroflexota bacterium
CCAGCGCGTTGTCGTCGATGTTCAGCTTGGCGTCGATGGCCCAGAGCTTGCCGTCCGGGCTCACGACCAAGGGGTTGACCTCCGCCAGCGACGCATCGCACTCCACGAAGACGCGAACCAGCCCGTTCAGGATGCCCACGAAATCGAGCACCTGCCGTCCGCCAAGCCCGAGCGCGAAGCCCACGGCGCGCGCCTGCCAGGCCTCCACGCCGCGCGCCACGTCGAACTCGATGCGCTGGATGGCCTCGGGCGTGGCGGCCGCGACCTCTTCGATGTCAATGCCGCCGGCCGCGCTCGCCATCACGACCGCCGATTGGCGCTCGCGGTCGATGGTCACGCCCAGGTAGATCTCGCGGTCGATATCCACGGCCGGCGCCACGAGCACGCGCCGAACGCGTTCGCCCCGGATCTCGATTCCCAGGATCGCGTCGGCGGCTTCGCGCGCCGCGTCGGGGCCGTCGGCCAGCTTCACACCGCCGGCCTTGCCCCGCCCCCCGGCCAGGACGAGCGCCTTCACGACCACCAGCCCACCGAACTCTCCAGCAGCGGCCGCCGCCTCGTCGGGCGTGGCCGTCACCCGGCTCGGCGGCACCGGAAGCCCTCGGTCGGCGAAGATTCGACGGGCATCGGACTCATGGACTTTCACTCGGCCGCGTCCTCCACAATCCAGGCGTCGAGCCCGCGCGCGTAGTCCACCAGCTCACGCGCGTCGAAGTGCAGGTCGATTTCCGCCCGCGCCGTGTCGGGCCCATCGGACGCATGAATCAGGTTGCGCAGGCCGGCCAAGGCGTAGTCGCCGCGGATCGTGCCCGCCGCGGCCTCATGCGGTCTCGTCGCTCCAACGATCGTCCGTACGACCGGGATCGCCTCCGGACCTTCGAGCACCGCGGCAACCACCGGACCGCTGGTCAGGTGCTGCACCAGGTCGTCGAAAAAAAACTTGCCCTCGTGCACCGCATAGTGCCGGCGAGCCAGCGACTCCTCGATCTGCACCAGCTTCAGCGCCACGAACCGCAGGCCGCGACGCTCGAATCGCGCCAACAGCTCCATCGCAATCGCCCGCTGCAGGGCGTCAGGCTTCAACAAGACCAGCGTGCGTTCCACGTGCGTCGTCCTCCTACCGCAGTCGGTGAAATGCCGTCGACGGCAATCCGGCCATCATGCCTGGCGCTCCAGCCGCTCGGTAACCGCGTTGCGCAGGCTATCGATATCCGCGTCGAGGCTCACCACAATGATCGCCTGCCAGTCACCCAGGCGCACGGCCAATCCCTGGTGCTCCTCGGTGAGGAACCACAGTTCATCGACCTTGCCCAAGCCCACGGTCTCCACCACTTGCTCCATCGTCCCGATACCCGACGCCAGCAGCCCCGGCGCCACCGGACTTACATTTTCGGCCAGATCGCCCAAGGGCGCCTCGCCGGCGCGCCAGACCACCGCGCCGTCAACGTCATCCAGGGCCTTGAGATCCGCCAGCAAGGCCTGCGCGTCAGGCATCCGTCGCCTCCGGCGAGTCGGCGGCGCGCAAATACGCCTCCGCGGCGGCCTGGGGGCGGTGCGTCCGCATACGGAAGTCGCCCAGCAGTTGCCAACCGATCGCCGCGAACGCCGGCCGGCGCGCCGCCTCCGCGAGCAGCGTGTCGACATCCGCCGCGGGCAGCCCGTCGTCCGCCACGATCTCACGAAGCACCCGTTCCGCCTCGCGCCAGTCTTCCCGCCGGATCAGCTCGCGGGCCCAGTCGATCTGCGTAAACGCCGCACCGTCGGGCGCCGCTGCCGGCTCCGCCTCGGCATCGCCATCGGACATCGCAGGTCCTTCGTCCGGCGGCTGCTCGGCGACTGTCGGAGCCTGATGGTCGGGGGAGGTTGACGGCGTCGTCGCGGCTTCCGGCGCCCCATCCGTCGGACGAATCGACGTTGGCACGTCGATCTGCGGCACATCGGGCAGCACCAGGCGATGAATCTCAAGCTGCGCCAGCATCTGCCGCGCTTCCAGGTATTCGGGATCGATCTCGCCCGCTCGACCCAGCAAGTCTTGCCCCTCGGCCATCCTCCCGCGCTCGGCCAGCACGTGCGCCAGCATCACGGCCGCCCGTACGCAGTCGTTGGCGCGGTCGAAGATGATCGTGCACTGCTCTTCGCATTGGGACAGTCGATTCAGCTGCCAGAGCGCCTCGGCCAGCGTCAGGCGGATGTCGATCCGGTCGGGCTCCTCGTCGATCGCGCGCCGGGCATACCGCTCCGCGGTGCCCGGCCATCCGCTGCGCAAGTGAATGCGGGCGAACACCCCGGGCGTCATGGGCAGCGCGTCGGCGTCCACGCCAAGGATGTCCAGGGCCGACTCCAGCGACGCGTTTTCGCTCACGTCCGGCACCAGCTCCACCACCCGCCGTGCTTCATCTTGCGCCCGCGCGTCGTCGTCCCGAAGCTTGAAAATTCGCGCCGTCGCCGCTGCGGCCCGGGCGTTCAGCGGCTCGGCCGAGGTTACGAATCGAAGGTCTTCGAGCGCCTGGTCGAGCTCACCGTCGGCCTCGGCCTTCAGGGCGCGGACCAGGCGGGCCGACGCGTGGCGCGGATAGCGTGCGATGACGTGCTCGGCGAGCTCCACGGCCCGATCCGGCGCCCCCTCCCGAAACGCCTGCCGCGCGTGCTCGATGATTTCGCTTGGTCGCACGCCGATCAGGAATCCGGCGCGCCGGCGCCGTCGAGGTGGTGGGGGAGCACGGCGTCGTCGTCGACCGGCCCCGAGGCGGCCACGATCGGCCAGTCGTCGCTGAAGAGCCGGCGCGCCGCTTGGACCACGCTCTCCGTGGTGACCGCGTCGTACTTGGCCGTCACGCCGTCGGGCGTGAGTTGCTCGGTCTCGAGCAGCTGCTCGCGCAGCGCCCAGCCGGCCACGGCGTAGGTGTCTTCCATCGAGAGTTGGATCTCTCCCTTGATGACCTCGCGCGCGCGATCGACCTGGTCCTCCGTGACCCCGTCGTCGCGCACGGCTGTCAGTTCGTCGAGCACGGCCTGCATCGCCTCGTTCAGAGTATCCGGCTCGGTCGCCGCCTCGATCACCATCGCGCCGGAGTCCCTCGTCGCGGTGACCGACGCCAGCACCTCATACACGATGCCGCGCCGTTCCCGCAGCTCCTCGAACAAGCGGGACCCCATGCCCTCGCCCAAGATTGCGGTGAGCACGTCCACGTCATACCGCTGGGGATCGTTGCGCGACACGGCGCGTCCGGCAATGCCGAAGTACACGTGATCGGCCTCGCGCGATTCGACTACCGCCCGTGGCGACGGCGGGCCGTCCGGCACGTAGGACGGCCAAACGGCCTCGCGCCCGGCGGGATGGTCGCCGATTCCCGCTTGAACGGCCGCGGCGCCGTCTCCTGGGTCCAGGTCACCCGCCAGGCTCACCACCAGGTTGGCGCCCGAGAACATGCGGCGCGCGTGGGCACGCATCTGGTTCGGCGTGAACGTCTCCAGGTTGGCCGGAGTCCCGGCCACCTCGCGCCCCAAGCCGTGCCCCTGCCACAGGCGCGAGCGCAGCGAGCGCCGCACGGCCTCTTCCGGCACGTCGGCCGTCATTCCAATCTCATCCAGAATGACCCGGCGCTCCTTCTCGATTTCGCCGGCGTCGAACCGGGAGTGACCAATCATGTCGGTGATCACATCCAGGGCGCTCCGCCAGTGCGGCGACGCCACCTTTGCCCAAATCACCGTCATCTCGGGCTCGGTCAACGCGTTAATCATCCCGCCAAGGCGCTCGACGGAGGCTGCGATGTCGGTGTACGACGGGCGTCGCTGGGTGCCCTTGAAGAGCATGTGCTCCACGAAATGCGAAATCCCTTGCTCCGGCGGCGACTCGAAGCCCGAGCCGATGCGCGTGGCCGCAATCAGGGATACGGACCGCGCGTGCGAAACCGGAGTGACAAGCACATGAGCGCCGTTGGGCAGGCGCGATCGAGCGGTGCGGTGGTCGCGAAACGTGCTCAAGGCTCCGAGGGGAGGCGGAGGGATGTGTCGGCGGAGACCTTAGCCTGCGGTGCGTCCGCCGCGCTGCGGGCGCCGCTGCCCGGCGGCCGCCTCACGTTCGGCCTTCCGCTGCAGGCGACCGCGCTTGGCCGTCTTGCGCCGCTTGCGCAGGGCAACCTTCTTCGGCTTGTTCACAATCCTCCTAAGATTGCGCGAACGACGCGAATGCCGCTCACGCCAACCCATGAATCATAGCAACGGCCCGTGCGCCTCCCCCAGCAATGGGAGTGGGTCATCCAGTCGGCGCCAGGTGCCTTCGCCTTCTCCGCTGCGCTCCGGTCCTCTCTCCCTCGACAAGACCCGTGCGCAACTCCTACGTCATTCCCGCGAAGGCGGGAATCCACCCCTTCAACCGGAGACTGTCGGTGTTGGGGCAACCCTTGTGGTTGCCCGTCCGCGATTTCCGTGTGCCAACGCGGTCGCGGCGCCACGGCGCCCCGCTATGGCGAAATGAGCCCCTACCCCACGCTCGACGCCGCCCGGGTACGAGAGATTTTGGCTCGCGCCCGCGGCTGCCGCGTCGTCGTGCTGGGCGACATGATGCTCGACGAGCACATCGTCGGCCGGGCGCAGGCGGTGGCGCGCGAGGCCCCGGTGCTCATCGTCGAGCAAGAGTCACGCTACGCCGTGCCCGGCGGGGCCACCAACGTCGCGGCCAACCTGCGCGCCCTGGCCTGCGAAGTCGGCGTCTGCGGCGTCGTCGGCGATGACGCCGCCGGCGCGGCGCTCCGCGAGCAGCTCGACGATCGCGGCATCGGCGCGGCGGGACTCATCGCCCACGCCTCACGAACAACGTCGATCAAGCTGCGCATCTGGGCCGGCGGCGACCGCCAGCAGCCGCAGCACATGGTCTCGCGCGTCGACACCGTGGACCGACGCGACCTGGACGACGCGGCCTCGGCGGAACTCATCGCCTATCTCGAGCGTTCCATCCCCAACGCCGACGCGCTGCTCATATCCGACTATTGGAACGGCGTGGTTGGGTCCGAGGTCGTCGCCGCGGCGTTGCCCCTGGCGCGCAAGCACGGTTTGATCATCGCCGTGGACGCCCATGGCGGCCTGACGCGGTTTGGCGGCGCCGCCGTGGTCACGCCCAATCAGCCCGAGGCCGAGGCCGAGTTGGGCTACGCCCTCGCCTCGCCCGCGCTGGCCTGCCGGGGCGCGGCCGAGCTGCGCGAGCGGTTGGAGGCGCAGGGCGTAATCATCACGCTTGGCGCCGCGGGCATGGTGGCGGCCGCCCAGGACGCCGATCCGGTTCTCATACCCGCCGCGCCGCAGGCCCGGGTCGCGGACCCCACGGGCGCCGGCGACACCGTGGCGGCAGCGGTCACCGCCGGCCTGCTGGGCGGCGGCTCGATCCTGGAATCCGCCTTGATCGGCGAGCTTGCCGCCCGAATCGTGATCCGCCGGCTCGGCGTGGCCGTGGCGACGACGGAAGCCATCCTGGCCGAGGCGGGCGCGGCCCATGGCTAAGGTGTCGCCGCCGACCCCTGAAACTTTCGACCAGGTCCTCGACGCCGCCCGATCCCAGCGCCGGACCATCGTGCTGACCAACGGCTGCTTTGACGTAATGCATGCCGGGCATGCCGCGGTTCTCCGCGCGGCGGCTGCCCACGGCGACTTCCTGGCCGTCGGGATCAACGACGACGCGGGCGTGCGGGCGCTCAAGGGTCCCGGGCGGCCCATGGCGCCCCTCGCCGATCGTCTGGCGCTGGTCGGCGCCGTCCGCTGGGTCGATGCTGTCACCGTCCTGACGGAGTCCACCGCGGACGAGATGATCCGGCTCGTGCGTCCGGATGTTTATGTCAAGGGCGCCGACTACGACCCGTCCACCGGCGGCCGCGAGCTGCCCGAGGCGGCCACGCTGCGCGCCCTCGACGTACGCGTCGTATACGTCCCCCTGTTGAGTGGGCGCTCCACGAGCAGTTTGGTCGAGCGACTGCGCCAGGAGCCGTGACCGAATCCACCGGACGGCGAATCGCCATCGCCGCCCTCCTCATCGCCGGCGGCAACATCCTGAGCCGGCTGCTCGGATTCGTGCGAGAGCCCGTCATCGCCGCCCTCTTCGGCGTGGGCGGCACCGTCGACGCGCTGGAAATCGCCACCCGCATCCCCCAGTTCATGCACGAGCTGGTGATCGGCGGCGCGGTTTCCGGCGCCCTGATTCCCGTGTTCAGCCAGCTTGCCGGCGACGACCAGGCGCTGCGCCGCACGTTCTCGACGGTGATCGCCACCGTGATCGCCATCGCCGGCCTCGCCACGGCAATCCTCGTGATCCTTGCGGAGCCGCTGGTGGACCTGGCCGCCATCGGCCTGCCGCCCGAAACGCGCGAGCTGGCCGTGACGCTCACCCGCATCACGCTGCCGTCGCTGCTGTTCCTCGGCATCTCCGCCGTCACCACGGCACGCCTGTACGCCCGCGACCGCTACGCCTTCCCCGCCTTCAGCACCGCCTCGCTCAACGGCACGCTCATCGTGTTCGCGCTGGCCCTCACTCCCATCGTCGGACCGCCGGGAGTGGCGCTGGGCTACCTGGCCGGCGCGGGCGTGCACCTCCTGGTCCAGCTTCCCGCGCTGGTGCGCGACCGCGCCGGGCTGTCGCTGCCGGACTGGCTCGGCGATTCGCAATTCCATCAGATTCTGCGTCTCTACGCGCCGATCGCCGCCGGCGTGGTCGTGGCCCAGGTGCTCGTGGTGGTCGACGCCAACCTGGCGTCGCGTACCGGCGAGGGCAGCCTGGCGACCATGCGCTTCGCCACGCGCCTGCAGCAGTTTCCGATCGGCCTCGTGGCGACGGCCCTCTCGCTGGCCTATCTGCCCACGCTCGCACGCACGGCGCCCGATTCGATTCGCCAGCTGGCGTCCGCCGTGGAATTCCGCCGCCACCTCGCGCTGGCCGCCAAGCTCTCGACGCTTCTCATCGTCCCGATCACGGTCGTGATGACCGTGCTGAGCACGCCCGTCATTCGCGCGGTGTACGAGCGCGGCGCATTTGACGCCGCAGACACCAGCACCACGGGTCCTGCACTGTTGATCTACGCCATCCAGCTTCCGCTCACGGTGTTGGATCAGCTCTTCATCGTGGCGTTCTACGCCATGCGGAACACGATCACTCCGGTAGCTGTGGGCATCGTCGGCGGCGGGGTGTACCTGGCAACCGCCCTGTCGCTGGTCGAGCCGCTCGGCATGCTCGGTCTCGTCACCGCCAACACCGTGCAGAACAGCTTTCACGGACTGGTGCTGGGACTCGGGCTCTGGTGGCTGATGCGCGGCACGATCCAGCGCGGCAGCTGGATCTTTGCCGTCAAGGCGGCGCTCGCCGGCGGCGTGATGGCGCTGGTCGCGCTCGGATTGCGCGAGGCCCTGATCGCGGGCCTCGAAGCCGACGGCCGAGGGGGCTGGCTGACCCTAATGCTCGCCAGCGGCGGCGCCTTCGCGGTATATCTCGCGGCGCTCGTCCTGTTTCGCGTCGAAGAGCTTGGCCGCCTGCGGCCCCTCGCCCGGCAAGTGCTCGCCCGCGTCCGAAGCCGCACCGCCTAGCACCCAAGTTCCACCACGGCGCCATCTCCCGTTACCATCCGCCTAGTCCCAGTCGTGCCTGGAGGTGCCGCGTGCCCGTGATGACCGGATCCGACGCCGTTGTGCAAAGCCTGATCGCCGAGGGCATCGACCTCGTGTTCGGGATACCCGGCTACCACTCCGAGCACCTCTACGGCCGCCTCATGCAGCAGGACCGCATCCGCCACGTGCTGGTGCGCCACGAGCAGGGCGCGGGCTACATGGCCATCGGCGCGGCGCGAGTCACGGGCAAGCCCGCCTGCGTGCTGAGCACCGCCGGACCAGGGGCCCTCAATGTCGCCACGCCCATGGGCGAGGCCTACGGCGACGGCGTCCCCCTGCTCAACATCATGGCCGAAGACCTCTCGCCGTATCTCTACCAGGACAAGGGACTGGTCCACGAGAGCAAGGACCAGTTCGGCGTGTTCAGCCGCCTCTCGCAGTGGGCCCGGCAAGCAATGTCCCCCGGGGAGATCCCTGGCGCCGTCCACGAGGCCATGCGCCGCATGGAGGTCAACCGACCGCGTCCCACGGTGGTCGAGATTCCGCTCGACGTGTTTCAGGGTGAGGGGCCGGTCGAGCTTCTCGAACGCGAGACCTGGGCGCGACCGGCCGGCGACTCGGGGGACCTCGAACGGGC
Organism: Chloroflexota bacterium; assembly: GCA_034421255.1. GTDB lineage: Bacteria > Chloroflexota > UBA11872 > UBA11872 > UBA11872 > JAJECS01. Next base: position 8,222 of record DAOUKN010000134.1, read on the forward strand.
CGCCGCGTTGCTGCGCGACGCCGAGCGACCGCTGATCTGGGCCGGCGGTG
>DAOUKN010000135.1:0-10395 GCA_034421255.1 Chloroflexota bacterium
CCAGCTCCACCTGCGCCTCGGGAAAGGTCGGGTCGAGCAGCAGGCCGTCCAGCAGCGATTGCGCCTGGTCGTCCGAAAGCCTGCGGTCGGCCGGCACGGGAGTGCCGGCAAGGGCCGGGCGCGGCGTGGGCTCGGCGGTCGGTGTTGGCGTAGGTGCGGGGGTCGGCGTTGGCGCGGGCGTGGCGGTGGGACCGGGTGTTGGCGATGGTGGCGCGGTGACGATCACCTTGGCGGCAGCGGGGGGCCTGGTCGTTGAGGCCGTCGACGAGGTGTCGTCGCAAGCCGCCAGCGCGGCCGCCGCGCCCGCGGTCGCCACCAGCCCAAGCACACGGCGGCGCGACACCACCGCGCGTCGCGAGGCGGCTTGCCGTCTCCGCACGCGCCCGGCTCCCTCTCCCCTGGAGGGAGAGGGCTGGGGTGAGGGGGATCCGAGACTCGGGCGTGGAAGATCGGCCATTTATGCAAAGGTCTCTTTCAAGGGGGACGGGATCGTATTTCGGCGGACGTCGAGGGGTGCTTCATCGCAATCGCAGCGATCGACTCCACCTTGAGCGGCCATGCGCGCCCTTGAGCTATCATCGCCGCTACTGTCAGCGGCCCCAAGGTCAGGCCGCCGTATTTCGCATGCGCTATTGACATCCATTGCCATGACTCCGGTGGGGCCCTTCAACAAGCCATACGTATTCGGCCGCGATGCCGATTGGCTGATCGTGGCAAAGCCACCGTTCGGGCACACAATGCCGCCCATCTTGCCGAGCGACTGACGTGACTGTCGACGCCAAGGACTTTCCTGCGCCCGAGGACTTGCACTTTGGGCATTTCGCGGCGGTTCCCGAGTATCGCCAGGTCAACCGTGAGCTCGTGCAAGAGCTGTTTCGGCACATGCCGAATCCGTTCGTCCACGTCGACCTGGCCACGGGCACGGGCCTGGTGCCGCAGCTTCTGATCGAGGAGGCCGAGAAGCGGGGATTCCGGGGCACGATCATCGGCATCGACCGCAGCCCCAAGGCGCTGGAGATTGCCGAAGCCACCACGCCGCGACCGTCCAACATCGACCTGCGCTTCGTGGAGGCCGACGCGCGGTATCTGGAGCGTCTGAAGGGGGATGAGCTCCCGGCCGACGGCGCCGACAGCCTGAGCATTCACGACGCCATCCACGAAATCACCGACCAGGAGGACCAGCGCCAGGTCTACAACGGCATGGCCGCCATCGCCCGCGAGGGCGCCCTGCTGTCATCGAACAGCACCTTCACGACCGTCTCGATGGCCGTGGCGAACTCCCTGCGGGGCCACGGCGAGTGGAAGCTGCATTTCATGCGGCTCACCGGCGCCCGCCGCAACGACAAGGGCGGCTCGCTGCCCTATCGCCGGCCCGAGGACTACCGCAAGATGATCGAGGAGGCGGGCTTCAAGGTCGTGCACGAGTTGGAGCGGGCGATCCACCTCACGCGCGAAGCCCTCAAGGCGATCGCCCGCTATCCGGCGTTCGTGGAAGGCGTGGCGGGCGACCTGGTCTTCCCGCGCAATTTCAGCCTGGCGGAGCAGAGCCACTACCTCAGCCTGGCCGTCGACAAGGTGCGCTACGACGGCCTCCCGCGCATCTGGCACGAGATCATCGGCCGGAGGCGCGCGACGCCCTAGGCTCGTTCGTTCGGCGGCGCCGGAATGACGGCGAAATGACAGACATGTCATTGCCAACCAGAAATGTCATTCCGAACGCAGTGAGGAATCTAAGGACGGTGACACCGGCTCCGCGCCCCTGAAATTCCTCGCCAGCGGCTCGGAATGACGGGTTGGGGCGCACCTACGACGGCGGTCCGGTTCCCTCTCCCAGTGGGAGAGGGATAGGGTGAGGGGCTCCGGCGCGTTTCGGCAATCCCGTCCCCTCGTCCCACCCTTCTCCCCTGGGGAGAAGGAGCCGGACGACCTGCCGAATCGGCGATGCCGTTGCCGAAACTCTCCAGTCGCCGCCCACGCGAGTTGGCAACGACGGTCCAGTTCCCTCTCCCACGGGGAGAGGGCGAGGGTGAGGGGCTCCGGCGCGGCTACCATGCCTCCATGCCGCCGCTGACGACCGCGGTCGAGACCTACTTCGCCGACCTGCGGCGCATTCGCGCATCCGGCGGCGCCACCGCTGAAACCTCCCGCTACACCCCGCTTGAGAACCTGCTCAACGCGGTCGGCGGCAGCCTCAGACCCAAGGTGTTCTGCATCGGGCAACTGGCGAATCTGGGCGCCGGCCATCCCGATTTTGGCCTCTACGCCGCCAAACAGGTGCAACGCGGACAGCCGCGCGAGGGGCAGCTACCCGAGCACGGCGTGGTCGAAGTCAAACCCGTCGACGACGACGCCTGGCTCACCGCCGAAGGCCAACAGGTCAGCCGCTACTGGGGCCGCTATCGCCTGGTGCTGGTCACCAACTACCGCGACTTCGTGCTCGTCGGCGAGGACGCGGCGGGACTTCCGGCCAAGCTCGAAACCTTCCGGCTGGCCAACAGCGCGGAGGACTTCGACCGAAAGCTGGAGAAGCCGCGGGCCTTCGCCAACCAGGTCGGCGCGGGTCTGGGCGAATATCTGCTGCGCGTCCTCACGCACCGCGCCGTGCTGGCCGAGCCCAGGGACCTTGCCCGGCTGCTGGCCTCGTATGCCCGCGACGGCCTGGCGCGGGTCGAGGCCGCCGGCGACGCGCCGTCCCTGGCCGCCGTGCGCGGGGCGCTGGAGGAAGCGCTCGGCGTCCAATTCAGGGGCGAGCGCGGCGCGGCGTTCTTTCGCTCCACGCTGGTGCAAACGCTCTTCTACGGCGTCTTTTCCGCCTGGGTGCTCTGGGCGCGCCAGGCCGCGCCTTCCAACCGTTTCAACTGGCGCGAGGCCGTCTGGCACCTGCGTGCGCCGGTGCTGCGGGCGCTGTTCCAGCAGCTTTCCGATCCCGGTCGCCTGCAGCCCCTCGGCCTGGTCGAAGTGCTGGACTGGACCAACGCCGCGCTCGATCGCGTGGACCAGGCCGCCTTCTTCGCCCGCTTCAACGAGGGCGAGGCGGTGCCCTACTTCTACGAGCCGTTCCTACAGGAATTCGACCCCGCGCTGCGCAAGCAGCTCGGCGTCTGGTACACGCCGTCCGAGGTCGTGCGCTACATGGTGGCGCGGGTTGACCGGGCGCTGCGGGACGACCTGGGCATCGCCGACGGGCTGGCGGCGGAGAACGTCTACGTGCTCGATCCCTGCTGCGGCACCGGCGCCTACCTGGCGGAAGTCCTGCGGCGCATCGCCGCCAATCTGCAAGACCGCGGCTTGGGCGCGCTGACTGGCGCCCACGTCAAGCGCGCGGCGCTCGACCGCGTATTCGGCTTCGAGATCATGCCCGCGCCGTTCGTGGTGGCCCACCTGCAGGTCGGGCTGACCATGCAGGACCTCGACGCGCCGCTGGCCGACGACGGCGACGAGCGCGCCGGCGTCTTCCTCACCAACGCGCTCACCGGCTGGGAGCCCACGGTACCCATAGCGCTGGCAATCCCCGAGTTGCAGCAAGAACGCGAGCGCGCCGATGGCGTAAAGCAGCACGCACCGATCCTGGTGATCCTCGGTAATCCGCCCTACAACGGCTTCGCCGGCATGGCGGTGGCCGAGGAGCGCGAGCTGTCCACTTCCTACCGCACGACCGAGCGCGTGCGACGGCCCGAAGGACAGGGGCTGAACGACCTCTACGTGCGCTTCTTCCGCATGGCCGAGCGCCGCATCGCCGAAAAGACCGGCCAGGGCGTGGTCTGCTTCATTTCGAATTACTCATGGTTGGACAGCCTGTCGTGTCCCGGCATGCGTGAGCGCTATTTGGATGCCTTCGACGTCATTCGGATCGACAATCTCAACGGCGACAAGTACCGCACCGGCAAGGTCGCGCCCGACGGTTCGCCCGATCCCAGCATCTTCTCCACACCCGACGATCCGGTCGGCATCCAGGTCGGGACCACCATCGCCACGCTGGTACGCAAGCTCGATCACGAACCCGCCGAGGAAGTTCAGTTTCGCAATCTCTGGGGGCAGGACAAGCTCGAAGCGCTAGCGCAATCGGCGGAAGCCGAACCGGCGGCGCTCTACGACACCATCGAGCCGGTGTTACCGCTGGGCCTGCCTTTTGCGCCCGTCGCCGTCAGCGAGGACTGGTTCGACTGGACGGCGCTGCCAGACCTATTCCCGACGTCGTTTCCCGGAGTGAAGACTAGCCGCGACGCATTCCTCGTCGACACCGACCTCGACCGCCTGAAGGTGCGTATTGCCGACTACTTCGACTCGGGGTTGAGTGACGACGAGATCGCGCGGCGCTATCCGAGCGTGATGCGCAGTACGAGAATCTTCAATGCCAGGGACGTGCGCGGGGCGCTGCTCGATCGCGGCGGCCCAACGGCAAGCGGCTTTGTCCGTTTCGCGTACCGACCCTTCGATACCCGCTGGCTCTATTGGGAACTCGAAAGCGGGTTGCTCGATCGTCCTCGCCCCGAATATTGGCCACACGTCGTCCCAGGAAACGCGTGGTTGTGCATAGTTCCACGACTTCGAAGAGAGGCGACTGAGCCACAAGCCGTGGCAGCTCAACATTTGGCGTCTCTCCACTTGAACGAGTGGGGCGCCAGCATGTTCCCCGCCTGGCTTAGCGAAGACAGTAACGAGGCGGACGTGTCGGATGCACGCCGTCCAAACTTGTCCGACGCCGCCGGCCGCTATCTCAATCACCTCGGTCTCAGAGCCGAGGATCTGTTTCACCATGTTCTCGCCGTTCTGCACGACCCCGCCTACCGTGAAGCCAACGCCGGCGCACTGCGCATGGAATGGCCTCGCATTCCCGTGCCGCACTGGTCCGACATTTCTGACGTGCCCGTGCGAACGGAAATCGAGCCGCTCATCAAAGAGGTTGTCGGCTTCCATTCCACCGTGTCCGCCGCACAGATCGATCGCGCCGCCCAAACCCTGGCCGCCTCCGCCGCCCGCGGCCGCGAGCTTGCTGCCCTGCTGGATCCCGACACGCCCGTCCCCGGCGTCACCACCGGCCAACTCCGCCCCGAGATCGCCGCCATCGCCGTGCCCGCCACCACCCACGGCGGGAACATGACCGGCGACGACTTCGCCCTCACCGCCGGCTGGGGTCACTTCGGCAACAGCCAGGCCGTCATGCCCGGCCAAGGCCGCACCGTCGAACGCGCCTTCACCCAAGCCGAACGCGAGGCCCTTTCGACTCCCTCTCCCCTGGAGGGAGAGGGCCGGGGTGAGGGGAATTCCGTGACTCTGGTACCCGAATCCCCGACTGGATTCCGGGGCAAGCCCGGAATGCCGGACGTGGAGTCATGCCTCGGCGACACCACGTTCGACATCTACCTCAACGACCGCGCCTACTGGCGCAGCGTCCCCGCCGCCGTCTGGCGCTACAAGCTCGGCGGCTACCAGGTGCTCAAGAAGTGGCTCTCCTACCGCGAGCAAACCATCCTCGACCGCCTGCTCCGACCCGAAGAAGTCCAACACTTCACCGACACCGCGCGGCGCATCACGGCTATACTCTTGATAACCAACGGAGAGCAATGAACATGACCGGACCCCAAACAAAGATCGACTCACTGAGCGTCAAGGGATTCCGCTCACTGTCCGATATTTCGGTATCTGGACTGCCCGATGTGGCTGTCATGATCGGATCTAACGGTTCGGGCAAATCGAATATCATTTGCTTTTTTGAGATGCTGCATTGGATGTTGACACTACGACGTCTCGCTGAGTTTGTTGCACGCAATGGCGGTGCCGATGACCAGTTGTTTGGCGGCAATAAGACTACACCAACAATGAAAGCAAACGTGGGCATTCGGACTGGGATCGGGCAATGCGACTATGCTTTCTCACTAGCGCACGCTCATCCCGACCGTCTCATATTTACCGATGAGACAATGACGTGGAAAACTGGAGACGGTGGGTTCGGCAAGTGGACCTGCCTGCCAAAAGGCGAAGGCGAAGCAAGCATAATTGAAGAAATCCAAGGAAAGGATCGTGCGCAGTTCATCACCGGAAATGTAGCAACCATGTTTAGATTGCTCAGGGATCATCGAATATACCACTTTCATGACACATCCGATGAATCTAACATTAAGAAAAGATGGGATCTAAACGATAATCATCATCTCCGTACCTATGGTTGGAATCTAGCAGCCGTACTCCATCGCCTAGAGCATGAGGACATCCGACGATTCGATCTAATCTGCCGCAACATCAGCCGAGTGTTGCCTTCATTCGATCGCTTTGTGATCGAAGAGAGTTATGGAAAAGTAGCTCTACACTGGAAATCCAAGTCAACGGACAAGACCTTCGGCGCCCATCTCACGTCTGACGGCTCGCTCAGGTTCTTTGCTCTGGTCACGTTGCTGAACCTGCCGCCGGTAATGCTCCCCAGCGTGATCCTCTTGGATGAACCAGAGCTCGGGTTGCATCCAGCTGCCATCGGCCTCATTGCTGAGATGATCAAGCAGCTGTCCTATGACAGGCAGATCATCGTGGCTACTCAGTCACCGCTGCTGGTCGATGAATTTGGGCTTGACGAGATCATCGTGCTCGATCTTGAGGACGGCAGGACCAAGCTTCGAAAGCTCAACACCGAGGATTACAAAGCGTGGCTCGAGCAGGACTACACGCCGAGCCAGCTCTGGCAGAAGAACGTCCTCGGCGGCCGACCATGATCAGGTTGGCCATCTCAGTGGAGGGGCCGACCGAAGAAGAGTTCATCAACCGGCTCATCGTTGGCCACTTGCGAGCGAAAGGCGTTGAAACGCGGCCAGTCTCAATTGGAGGCAACGTCACTGTATCAAACCTGGCACAAGAGATGGTGAATCTGTTTTGGCAAAGATTCCATTTCACTACATCCTTGGTTGATTTCTATGGATTCCGGGGGAAAGGAGAACAGACCTTATCGGAGCTTGAAAATTCGGTGTTTGCTGAAGTGGAGATACTAATCAACAGGAGTTGGGATCAACGCAGAGTGTTTCCCTACATCCAGCGACATGAATTCGAAGGTCTCATCTTTTCGGATGTCGACGGCTTTTCAGGCCTGGGAATTGCTGGCGTAGACGACCGCTGCTTGCAACAGCTTCGTCGGGTCAGAGACGCCTTCAAGACACCTGAAGATATCAACGACGATGGCGCTACCGCGCCAAGCAAGCGCATTCAGACGTTAATCCCGAGATACAGCAAACGACTGCACGGCCCGTTGGTGGCCGAAGCGACGGGCTTGGAACGGATTCGCGCGGAATGCCCGCGCTTCCATAGGTGGTTGACGCGCCTGGAGTCGCTACCCGACGTGGCACAGTCCTGAAGCACAACCGGCATGCGCACGAGCCGAGCCTCCACGACTGCCGATAGCGAGACGATTCAAAGTGCCTTTTTCGACCGCCGCTTCCGAAAGGACAGTCAATGAAGCTCCACTACTACTCGGAAACTGACAGCCTCTACGTCGAGTTCAAGGATGGTCCCGGCGTGGAGACGCGCGAGGTTACGGAGGGGCTCAATGTCGACCTCGACGCCGCCGGCGACGTCGTCGGCTTTGACATTGACCACGCGTCACAGCGTTTGGATCTCTCGACGCTGGAGACCGAGGCGCTTCCCTTGCGCTCGATCAAGGCAAGCTGATCGGCGGCACCGGCGCGCGCGGTCCTGGGATTCCGCACCTTCGGCTCGGAATGACTGGTTGGGGCGCGTGGCATGACAGGTGGCATCGCTCCTAAGCGGACTAGTCATTCCGAACGCAGTGAGGAATCTAAGGACGCTGCGCCTTTTTCCCTGCCCCTTAGATTTCTCGCTCCGCTCGAAATGACAATGGTGGCCCACGCTGCGCGCAGCGCGGGCCACCGGGCCGCATTCCGTAGGATTGAGGCCGGCAGGCAGCGAGCTTGCCGGTCCCGGACCTGGTGGTTGTGACGACTTCCTCGATCGCTTCAACGCACCTGGTCGATGCGCTGTGTCCCACGGTGAGGGACTGGTTCGTGGAGCGCTTTGGCGCGCCGACGGATGCGCAGGCGGCCGGGTGGCCTTCAATCATGAGCGGGCGCGACACGTTGCTGGCGGCGCCGACCGGCTCGGGCAAAACGCTGGCCGCGTTCATGGCCGGAATCGACCGGCTGGTGCGCGCGGCGGAGGCCGGCGCCCTGGAGGCGGAAACCTCGATCGTCTACGTGTCGCCGTTGAAGGCGCTGAGCAACGACATCCAGCGCAACCTGGAGGAGCCGCTGGAGGGCATCCGCCGGCGGGCGATCGCGGCGGGTCACGAGCCTCCGGCGATTCGCACGGGCCTGCGCACGGGCGACACGCCGGCGGCCGAGCGGCAGCAGCTGGTGCGGCGGCCGCCGCACATTCTCATCACCACCCCGGAGTCGCTCTACCTGATGGTCACGGCGCAGCGCAGCCGGGAAACCCTGCGCAGCGTGAGGACCGTGATCGTCGACGAGATTCACGCCCTGGCCCGCGACCGCCGCGGCTCGCACCTGGCACTCACGCTCGCACGGCTGGACCACGTGGCCGATGCGCGACCGCAGCGCGTGGGGCTCTCGGCCACGCAGCGGCCCATTGACCAGATCGCGCGCTTTCTGACCGGCGTCGACTCGGATGCGGCGCCGCGTGCGTGCGATGTCGTGGACCTCGGCCACCAGCGCGACCTCGAATTGGCGATCGAGGTCCCGCCCACCGACCTGGAAGCGGTGGCCCCACGGGAGCAGTGGGGCGAGATCTACGACCGCCTGGCCGAGCTGGTGACCGCGCATCGCACGACGCTGGTTTTCGTCAACACGCGCAAGCTGTCGGAGCGGGTGGCGCACAACCTGGCCGAGCGGCTGGGCGACGAGGCGGTGGCCAGCCACCACGGCAGCCTCTCCAAGGAGCGCCGGCATCGGGTCGAGCAACGCCTGAAGGCCGGCGACCTCAAGGCCCTGGTGGCCACGGCCTCGCTGGAGCTCGGCATCGACATCGGCAGCATCGACCTGGTGTGCCAGATCGGATCGCCGCGGAGCATCGCGACGTTCCTGCAGCGCATCGGGCGCTCGGGCCACGCCCTTGGCCTGCGTCCCCACGGGCGGCTCTTCCCAACGACGCGCGACGAGCTGATCGAGGCCGCGGCGCTCATCCGGGCGGTGCGCGCGGGCCGGCTGGACCGCATACACATCCCGCAGGCGCCGCGCGACGTGCTGGCGCAGCAGATCGTGGCCGAGTGCGCCTGCGAGGACTGGCCGGAATCAGCGTTGTTCGACCTCATGCGCACGGCCGAGCCATTCGCGGAGCTCGCGCGCAGTGACTTCGACGAAATCGTGGACATGCTCGCCATTGGCGTCGGCGAAGGCGCCGGCCGCGCCCTGCCGCTGATCCACCGCGACCGGATTCACGGCGTCGTGCGGGGACGGCGGGGCGCACGGCTCGCCGCCATCACCAACGGCGGGACCATTCCGGAGACCGGCGACTACCAGGTAGTGGCGGAGCCCGACGACACGGTGGTGGGCACCGTGAACGAGGACTTCGCCATGGAGAGCATGGCGGGCGACATCTTCCTGCTGGGCAGCACCTCATGGCGCATTCGCCGCGTGGAGCAGAGCACGGTGCGTGTGGTCGACGCCCAGGGGGCGCCGCCCACCATTCCCTTCTGGCTGGGCGAGGCGCCGGGTCGAACGCGCGAGCTTTCCCAGGAAGTCGGTCGGCTGCGCCGGGGCATCGCCGACGGCCTCGACGACCCTTCGAGCCTGCACGCGACCCTGCGGCGGGAATGCACGCTATCGCCCACGGCGGCGGCGCAGATAATCGACTACGTCCGCGCGACGCGCGACGGCTTGGGACTCGTGCCGTCCGACCGCGACGTGGTCTACGAGCGGTTCTTCGACGATTCGGGCGGGATGCAGCTGGTGGTGCACGCGCCGTTCGGCCAGCGGGTCAATCGGGCCTGGGGTCTGGCGCTGCGCAAGCGCTTCTGCGTGCGCTTCGACTTCGAGCTGCAGGCCGCCGCCAACGACGACGCCATTCTGCTGTCGCTCGGCCCGCAGCACTCGTTTCCGCTGGAGGAGACATTCCGCTACGTCACCTCCCGCAACGTGGCGAAGTCGCTCCAGCAGGCGATCCTCTACGTGCCGCTGTTCCCGACCCGCTGGCGCTGGAACGTCACCCGCGCCCTGGCGGTGCCGCGCCAGCGCGGCGGGAAGCGCGTGCCGCCATTCCTGCAGCGCCTCAGATCCGACGATCTGCTTGCCGCGGTGTTTCCGGAGCAGGTCGGCTGCCAGGAAAACGTCACCGGTCCGCTCGAGGTGCCGGATCACCCCCTCATCGAGCAGACGGTGAGCGACTGCCTCATAGAAGCGATGGATCTCCCGGACCTCGTGCGCATATTGGAGGCAATAGAGG
>DAOUKN010000136.1:0-2536 GCA_034421255.1 Chloroflexota bacterium
ACGACCTATGCGCGGCTTCGAGACGGCGTTGGGAGCGCGGATATCGACGCGGCGTACGAGGACCGATACGGCGCCGAGCCGTTCGTGCATCTGGCCGACGAGCCGCCCCGCACCAAGTGGACCACCGGCACCAACCACTGCTTCGTGCAGACGGTGGCCGACGACGCCACCGGTACCCTGATCGCCATGAGCGCCATCGACAACCTGGGCAAGGGCGCGGCGGGCGCCGCGCTGCAGAATGCCAACTTGATGTTGGGGCTGGACGAGCAGGCGGGGCTTGGGATTCCGGCGGGATATCCGTAGATGGGAGCCATTCCCGAAACCCTTGACGGATTCACGGTGATTCCGGGCGGCGTCGTGGCGTCGCGCGGGTTCACGGCCGGGTCGATCGCTGCCGGCATCAAGGCCAGCGGTGCTCTGGATCTTGGGGGTATCTTCAGCACCGTGGCCCCGTGCACGGTGGCTGCAACCTTCACCACCAATCGCGTGAAGGCCTCCAACGTGGAGATCAACCGCGCCCGCGTCGCCGGCGGCCAGGCGCGCGGCATGGTCTTTAACAGCGGCAACGCCAACACCTATACGGGAGCCGAAGGGCGCGCCGACGCGATGCGCATGGCGGAGCTATTTGCGGAGAGGCAGGGCGTGAAGCCGGAGGAAGTCCTGATGGCGTCCACCGGCGTCATCGGGTTTCGGCTGCCCATGGACCGCGTGGCCGACGGTATCCGGCGGCTCGAGCTGGACTCGGTCGACGGGATTGACGTCGCCACGGCCATGATGACCACCGACGCCTATCCGAAGACGATCGCGGTCGAGGTGCCGCTCTCGACGGGGACGGTGCGGCTCGGCGGCGCGGCCAAGGGCGCCGGCATGATCCATCCCAACATGGCCACCATGCACTCGTTCGTCACAACCGACGCCGCCATAGACGCGTCGTTTGCCCGGAGCGCCCTCCGAGCGGCGGTTGACGATTCATTCAACGTCATCTCCATCGACGGCGATCAGTCCACCAGCGACACCGTGGTGCTGTTCGCCAACGGCGCGAGCGAAACGCCCGCGCTGGAGGGGCTCGACGCCGACCGGTTCAGCCGCGCGCTTCGGGCGGTGTGCCAGCACCTCGCGCGGGAGATCGTGCGGAACGGCGAGGGCGTCACCAAGCTGGTCACGATCGAGGTCCAGGGCGCGGTGGACGCCGCCGACGCGCGGCGCGCCGCGCGCGGGATATCCACCTCGCTGCTGGTCAAGACGGCGGTGTTTGGCGGTGACCCCAACTGGGGACGCGTCGTCTGCGCGCTCGGAAACAGCGGCGCCCAGTTCGATCCCGAGGCCTTGGACATCTGGATCGGCGACACCTGCACCGTCCAAGGCGGGCGCATTCTCGATTACCACGAGCCGGACGTCGCCGCACACCTGCGTCAATCGGAATGCCGCATCGCGGCCGATCTGCACGCGGGACCGGCCAGCGCCAGGGCCTGGACCGGCGACCTCTCGCACGACTACGTCACCATCAACGCGGAGTACATGACTTAGGGGTGTGCCGGATGCGGGCACCTGCCTGACGTCGGCCGTGCGTCTCGCCCGCACGACGGGAAGAGTCTCGCCTGGTGATCAGGATCGTCTGCTGGAACATCGATAAGCGCTACGAGCCGTGGCGCGACCTAGCGGAAATGGCGCGGCGCGACGAGGCAGATGTCGCACTGCTGCAGGAAGCCGGAAGCCCACCCGGCGAGTTGACGCGTCTCGTCTCGTACGAGGACGACAGATACTGGAATCGGCATCTGTATGACCGATGGCCGCTGGTCGTGAAGCTGTCGGACCGGGTGGAAATCGAACGATTCCGCCAGGTCCCGCCCGTTAGCGAGCTTGGAGAGTCAGATATCGGGGTGAGCGGCATCGGGACGATAGCCGCCGCCCGGATAATGCCGCGTAACCGCAGGACAGAGGCGTTCATTGCCGTGTCCATGTATGCGCGCTGGATGTTGCCCCACCCCTCAACCGGCAGTCCGTGGAGGGTTGGCGCTTCCGACGTGTCGGCGCACCGGATCCTTTCAGATCTCTCGGCCTTGATCGGCCATCATGACCCGACGAAACACCGGATCCTCGCGGCGGGTGACCTGAATATGTTCTACGGCGCGAATGGCGACTCACTCTCACTCCCCGAACGCGAGAAGTCCGTCTGGGATCGGTTTGCCGCACTCGGCCTCGAGTTCTTGGGACCACAGGCGCCACACGGCCGACAGGCGTCAACGCCACATCCCGACGTGCCGGCCAACACGAAGAATGTTCCGACTTATCATCGCCGTACCGCGTCTCCTGAGAGCGCCGATCGTCAACTCGACTACGCTTTCGCCTCGCGCGGTTTTCACGAGCAGGTGAAGGTCAGCGCGCTAAACGGGGTTGAGGAATGGGGGCCGAGCGACCATTGCCGGCTAATGATCGAGGTTGCCACGCAATGAGATTTGCATCTCCACGAATGACCCTCTCCGGAGCTTATTCGGACAATGCCTAACTCGTGGCTGCACCACCAGACGCCGTGATG
>DAOUKN010000137.1:0-3656 GCA_034421255.1 Chloroflexota bacterium
CCCACGGTCCAATGCCCAGCGCGTCCAACCCTTGCGCTCTCATTGCCCTGCCTCCCGCTAGCTTTTGCTTTCCCAGGTGTCATTGACGCCCCAATTGATCGGCCCACGCCGCCCGCGACAAGACTACTTGGCGAAGGTGTCCGGGCCGGTGCGGCGCCAGTCGGGGCGGTAGCCCTCCTTGGCGTTGAATCCCATGGACGGGAACACCTGCTGTGGCGTGCGCCAGGGCCATGCCTGGCCGCCGATGACGCGGTAGTCGCCGTCCCTGCCGCAAAGCCAATAGAACATGTGCGCCACAAAGATTGCCGTGCGGTGGCCGCCGTAGTAGGCGGTGTGGAAGTCGAAGTCGTCCTCCACGATCCAATCGCGCTGGGGCGGCACCGAGCGCCAGTAGCTGTACTTCAGCATCCGCCGCCGGCCGGTCGAGGTGGAGACGCCGCGCCGGTGCAGGATGCTCTGGTGATGGATGCCGATCGTCCCGGCGGGACCTTCGAGCAGGACGCCCTGTTCCTCGAAGTCGCGCTTGTTGGGTCCGATGTGAGTGCCGGGAAACACCTCCGTGGGCCCCATCCCGGCCGGAGTGTCCTGCGGAAAGTAGAAGACTTCCAGGAAGTTGAGCTCGGGACCGAAGATGTGGTCGGCGTCCTGATGCCACCCCTGCGCCGGCATGGGGCACTCGGCGAGATGGTGGCTGGTGATCACCGGCAGGCCGACGTTGGCGCCCAGCAGGGACCGCAGCGCGCCCGCGAGCTGCGGATTCAGCAGCACGTGCTCGATGAACCACTCCTCGAGCAGAATCGAGCTGGGCTCGTGCGATGCTCGGATGCGCTCCAGGTCGTCCAGCGTCAGCCCCGCAGGCATCAAGACCGGGTTAAGCGGGGTTTTGCCGTCCAGATAGTCGCAGCACTTCTGGTTGACCTCGTCCGGCACGACGCCCTCGAGGAGCAAGTGCCCGTCGCGGCAGAACTCGAGGACCTGGCTGTCGGTGAGGGTGGGCGCGCAGTCGAAGGCGCGGGCTTCGCTGTCGAACTCGACGCTGGATGGCATGGGCGACGGTATCCGAGGTTGCCGAGGCCGCCTATTCTATGCAGCCCAGCGGATGTATGGATTCCACGGCGGCGACTTGGGCGGGAGTGGACCGTGGCGCAGGCTGCATCGTGTCGGGCTGCCGAGTGGAATCCGTCAACCCGCGGTCGCCTCCGGCATCCTGGGAATCCTCCGTTGGATCGGTGCGGTGGGTGCGCGAAATGGCGGCTTCAGTGATGGACGTGCGTTCGTTGGCTCCGCAGGCGAACGCGAGTCAGCGATTTTGCTTCCGGACCCGATGCAGCAAGTCGTCAACGGGATCGCGTCGAAACCACTGGACGACGGTTCCGACAACGATGGCCGCGAGGGAGCAAACGATAAAGGTAAGGGTGGCAATGTTGAAGGCGCTTAGGCCCTCCATCGCCCCCTCAAGGAAGAAGTGAAGCGGCCGACGGCTAAGGTGTGGACTCCGCGGATGCCGCCGAAGCCGAAACGAACCGCACGTCGCAAACCCTCAGAGGTCATGTCATTCGTTGCCCGGCGGCCGCGCGCCCTGACTTCGGGTGCCAAGCTCGGACTTCCCCAGAACAATCTACTACGGCTCCGCACTCGCAAATCTGTTAATCGATATTCACAATAGACACGATACTATTCTCAGTCACTCATACCAGGGGTGTCAAGACGGCCACTTGCCCGGTCATAGCAATACGGCCCGTTGCCTTCCCAGACGCCTTGTCCACGAGATCGAGGCTGCGGAGCGGAACGACACCATGCGTGGGGCGTTTTGGGATTTGGTCCCCACACGTCAAGCGTCGGTGCGTGGCGTGCAGGATCCTGTGACGCGGAGGGGCGGTCGGACCGCGTGTCGTCGATGGATGCGCCGGGCTGCGGGCCGTTTGCACCGCCCACATCAGCCGCCAAGCTGCGATCCCCGGGCGTGCGTCGGCCACTATGTGTTGATCACGGCTCCGCACGACCGCCCTGGCGATCAGGTGCGCCCGGTGCTCAGATTCTTCCTTTGGCCGCGGTCCAATCCGTTGCCGCCAGCGGCTACTGGCCGAAGGGTCGCCAATTGCGCCGGAGCTCGGACACATAGCGGCGTCCGAGATGATGCGCGTTCCGGTCGATCCAGCTGTTCAGGCTTGTCGAGCCAGTCGGCGGGCGGTCCGATGTCAGCAGGCCGGCCATCAATCCGGCAATCTCGTCGCGCGTGAGCACAACGTCCCGCACGAGGAAGCCGACCACCCCGGTTAGCGCGAAGCCGATCGATGGGGACGTGTGAAGCAACCGGCGGCGGACGCGCATGGCGGCGGTCAGCAGGCGCAACAGCGCCTCAAACGACATGGTGTCCGGCCCGGCGGCGTCCGCCACGGAGTTCGCACTCTGGGAGCCGGCAGTCACCGCCTGTTCCGCGAGGTCACCGATGTACACCGGTTGCACGGGATAGCCGCCGTCGCCGTAGACCGGGAAGACCGGAAAGCGACGCAGCGCCCAGGCGATGTTATTGACCAGGATGTCGCCGTCCCCAAAGACCAGGGTCGGCCTGATGATGGCGTGGGGGACGCCACTGCGTTGCAGCGATTCTTCCACCTGCCCTTTGCCCCGAAAATAGGGCAGCCGGGAGTCCGACGACGCATTGGTTACGGAGAAGTGAACGATCTTGCCCACGCCTGCCCGTGCTGCTGCCGCGAACAGCGCCGCCGAGTTCTCGACGGCCAGGTCGAAGGTGGTCTCGCCCCTCGCAAACCGCACCCAGTAGGTGTTGTAGAGGACACCGGCGCCTTCAAGTGATCGGCAAAGCGCGTCCGAGTCGGAAAAGTCGAGAGGAACCGCGTCCACGCGTCCGCCAAATGCGTTTGCACGGTCGCGGCGGCGGGTGAGGGTTCTCACGCGAACGCCCTGGTTCAGCAAACGCCTGGCGACGTATCGGCCGGTGTAGCCAAAGGCGCCCGTGACGACGGCAAGCTCGGCGTGCGCCATGAAGTTCGAAACCTTGACTTCGTATTCGCCAGATGACGGTAGCTTAGAAAGCGTTGGACGCGGCTCCGACTGCGCTTCGCCATGCGAGGGTCGCAATAGAAGAATGCCTCGCAGGGCGTTTCCAAGCGTCCGAATCCACGGAATGAGACGGTGGTGGTCCGGGTCGGCCCGGCTCTTCTCCATTCTCAACCGGGTAGATCGAATCCCGTCGGGCCCCGGGGCCCCAGTCCTAGCTAATTCACGGGCAGGCGTATCGTCACGGTGACACCCCGGCACAGCCCGTCGCTTGCGGCGGTGATCGTGCCCCCGTGTGCTTCGACCACGGTCCGGGCGATTGCCAATCCCAGACCTGTGCCACCTATCCCACGACGACGCGATTGGTCCGTACGGTAGAAGCGGTCGAAGATTTGGGGCAGGTCCGCGGCGTCGATGCCGATCCCATCATCAGTGACCGAGATCACCAGCGCCTCGTCGCCGTCGAGGTCTGCTCTGAGCACAATGCTTCCACCGGCCTCGGTGGCATGAAGCGCGTTGCTCAGAATGTTCCCCACCGCCTGGCTCATGCGCGTTCGGTCGAGGCGCACGTCTGGAAGATCGGTGGATACCTGGAGCGAAAACTCCACCTGTCGAGCCTGCGCGTGCGGCTTCCA
>DAOUKN010000138.1:0-2786 GCA_034421255.1 Chloroflexota bacterium
AAGGGCTTCCGTCGCGTCTTCTCGCGCTTCGACAAGCTCGACGCGCTCTTCCTGGGCTTCATCCTCTTCGCGCTCATCGTCGATGCGCTACGTTAGTGTGAACACGCCCTAGCCCCCTACCACCTGCCGCAGCACGTCCTTCCGCAGCTTGCAGATCATGGTGTAGGCGGGGTCGAACATGTTGCCGAGGTCGTATTCGACCATGCGCCCCAGCAGCAGGTGCGCCTCACGGGTCGTCAGGCCATAGTCCGCTTCCAGCCAGCGCACCATCTCGGACGTGGCGTGCTGCACGGCCTGGTCGAGCGGTCGCAGGTTGCCCGCCGTCATGATGTGCGTGTCGTTCTCGAAGCGCGGCCACTCGATGGTCTTGCCCTTGATGAGGTCCAGCGTGAAGGTCACGTCCAGGGGCACTTCTACGCCGGTGCCATCCATCTCGCCGTCGCCCTGCAGGGCGTGGCCGTCGCCGATGTGGAACAGCCCGCCCGGCGCAAATACCGGGAAGTAGAGCCGCAGCCCCTCGACCACGTCGTTGTAGTCCATGTTGCCGCCGAAGGGGCCGGAGGTGGCGGTGGAGATGTGCTGTCGTCCTGCCGGCGCCACCGCCACGCATCCGACCATGGTCCGCAGCGGCAGCGCCACGTCGTGGATTCGATTCCGCGCCGGCGTGGGCTCACCCGCCGGCGCACGCTCGGGCGGCTGAAGCCGGATTGTGCCTGCCTCGAGATCGATGTCCCAGAAGGATCGGTCGGCCTCGTCCTCGAACGGCGGCACGTCGTCGAACTCGAGCACGTTGGCCGCCAGCTCCGACGAACTGAAGCCCCACGATCGCGTGATGCGCACCCGGTCGAGCGTGACGACCAGCGTGTCGCCCGGCTCCGCGCCGGCAACCGCGAACGGCCCCGATTGCGGGTTCCCTCGATTGGCGACGGTGTTCCCGTGCCGGTCGCCGCCCCGCGCGTCCACCGTGCTCGTGCGCACGCTGTCACCCGGCTGCACCGTCAGCGGCGGCTCGTGCCAGCCAAAGGTGTTGTGATACGTCGTAGGCTCGAAGTCGTGATGCGCCATGTCAGGCTCTCCGGTACGGTCGTGGGATAGCTATAGCATTCTCCGCACCGACTGCGCGTGCCTGCGAGCTACCCGCTCCTAGTCTCGACGGCGGCTGCCATCTCCGTCATTCCGGCGGAGGCCGGAATCCAGTCCGGTCGATCCTGGCGGCGGGGTATAGACCCTGGACCCCGGCCTTCGCCGGGGTGACGAACGGGGCGCTGGTTTGACCGACGGAACGGCCGTCAGCCGAAAGATGCCATCATGCCGGCGAAGAACTTCCCCTGGACCCCGCATCGACGACGAAGCTGGATTCGGTCCGGGGGTGAGGGGAACCCGCCCGGTCGTCCTCTATGACGGCCAGTGCGCCTTCTGCCGCGTCTGCGCCAGGGTCATGCGCCGCCTGGATCGAGGTGACCGCCTTGATCTGCTCGATTTCAACCGCCCCGAGGCCGATTCGCTCCTGGCGCCACTCCCGGCAGCCAAACGCCGCACGGCCCTCCACGTTGCAGATGTCGATGGCACTGTCCACTCCGCCGGTCCGGCGCTGCGGCGGGCGCTGGCCGCCGCGCTGGGGCGCAGAGCTGGTCGGGTGCTTGCCCGACCGGTCATTGCAAAGATCGTCGACGCCGCCTATCGCATCGTCGCCGCCCGACGGCGCCACCTCGGCTGGATCGAGCGGCTTATGCCGTCGAGCAACGCTTCCGGTCAGTCCGAGCCATAGGGATCGGCACCTGTCACCAATCCGATATGCCCGCCCGGCAAGCGACCGGTACGCTACGGAGCAATTCCAGCGTGCCGTTTCCACCGAGGAGCCCTGCCCGTGAGTAATCGACCCAACGTGATCATCACCGGCGCCACCGGTGTGATTGGGCGCACGCTGATGGAGGACCTGGACGGGGTCTTTGAGCTCACCGGCACGTCGCGCCAGGCGCAGGACGACCCGCGGTTTCGCGTGCTGGACTTCGACGACATCGACGCGGTGGCCGAGGCGTTCGCCGGGCAGGACGCGGTGGTGCACATGCACGCCAAGTCGAACCACGACACGGACGAGCTGGGGCCGTATCTGCAGCCGAACGTTGTCGGGCTCTACAACGCCTACGAGGCGGCGCGGCGGGCGGGAGTGAAACGCTTCGTCTTCGCCAGCTCGAACCACGCCACCGGCTGGTACGAGCTCGTCGGCGAGCGCTGCGACGCGGAGTCCACGCCGCGGCCCGATGGCATGTACGGCGTCGCCAAGGTCTGGGGCGAGGCGGTGGGCCGCTACTACTCGGATCGCTTCGGTCTGGAGGTCGTCTGCCTGCGCATCGGCAGCTACCAGTACCGCCGGAAACCGCCGGAATGGGACAGCGGCGCGCGCATCCTCTCGACCTGGCTGAGCGACCGGGATTTGGTCAACCTCGTGCGCCGGTCGGTCGAGGCGCCGGGCATTCGCTGGGGCATCTACTATGGGATTTCGGCCAACGCGCGCGCCTACTGGGACATCACCAATGCCGTCACCGACCTGGGCTACCGCCCGCAGGACAACGCCGAGGACTATGCGGACGAGGTGCTGGCGAAGGGCGGCGAGTACGACCTCTGGGGCTACACGACCAAGGGCATGGTCTAGGTCGGGTCAATGACCGAGAGCACGACGGCAACTCTGCCCACACGCCAATTCGGCCGTCACCGGGATCGCGTGTCGATCATCGCCCTCGGCGGCGGCCACATCTCGCGGCCGACGGTGACCGACCAACAAGCCG
>DAOUKN010000139.1:0-5371 GCA_034421255.1 Chloroflexota bacterium
GACCGGGTCGCTCGGCGCGTGGATCGGCGGGGGCGATGCCGGGCGCTCCGCGCTGCTGCTGGTGCTGGTGGCGGTTTGGGGCCTGCGCCTGGCGGGACACATCGGGTGGCGCAACCACGGCAGGCCCGAGGACCCGCGCTATCGAAAGTTCCGCGCCAACGCCGGGAGCGCCTTCTGGTGGCGCAGCTATTTCACCGTCTTCCTGCTCCAGGGCGTCGTGATGTGGGTGGTCGCGCTGCCGCTGCTGGCGGCGCTGGCGGCGCCCGAGCCGTCCCTGGTGACCGCCTGGGACGTGGCCGCCATCGTGCTCTGGGCCATTGGCTTCGCCTTCGAGGCGGGCGGCGACTTGCAGCTGGCGAGGTTCAAGGCCAACCCCGCCAACCGGGGCCGCGTGCTGTCCACCAAGTTCTGGGGGCTGACGCGACACCCGAACTACTTCGGCGACGCCGTGGTGTGGTGGGGTTTCGGCTGCCTGGGACTTGCCGTCGGCGCGTGGTGGACGCTGATCGGCCCGATCATCATGACGGTGTTGCTGGCGCGGGTGTCGGGCGTGACGCTGCTCGAGCGCAGCATGATCGAATCCAAACCCGGCTATCGCGAGTATGTGGAGACCACCCCGGCGTTCTTCCCGCGCATCCCCTTCCTGGGACGACGTGGATAGCGGCCAATCGGCCTGGTTCGAGCGACTGGCGGCGCGGGGAATGGCGCCCGACGGCATTCTGCGACTCGGCGTGCGGTTGGCCCTGCGGCGACGGCTGCGCGCGCTGCAACGCGGCGAACCGCAGAAGCGATTTCGCGCGATGCGTAGTGGACCGACGGCGGTTGCCACGGACGCCGCCAACCGGCAACACTACGAGGTCCCGACGGACTTCTATCGCCTGATCCTCGGTCCGAAGTTCAAATACAGCAGTTGCCTATGGTCGTCGGGCGTCGAGACGCTGGCGGATGCCGAGGACGCCATGCTGGAGCTGTACGCCCGGCGCGCCGGTCTCGCCGACGGCCAGCGCGTGCTCGATCTGGGGAGCGGCTGGGGCTCCTTTGCCCTCTGGGCCGCCGAGCGATATCCGCGGTCGACGATCACCGCCGTGACCAACTCGCGCACCCAGCGCGACCATATCGCCGGCCAGGCTCAGGCGCGCGGCCTGGGCAACCTGGCCGTGCGGCGCGCCAATGCCGCCGTGGATGAGATTCCCGGTCGTTACGACCGGATTGTCAGCATCGAGATGCTGGAGCACGTTCGCGACCACGGCGCGCTGCTGGCACGCCTGGCCGATCGGCTGGATTCGAATGGCCGGATCTTCGTCCACGTGTTCAGCCACGTGCGGCATGCCTACGCCTTCGAGCCCGAGGACGGCTGGATGGCGCGCTGGTTCTTCAGCGGCGGCACGATGCCGAGCCTCGACCTCTTCAACGAATGCGCCCCGGCGGTGCGCACTGTCGACCGCTGGATCGTGAACGGCCGGCACTATGCCCGGACGCTCCGCGCATGGCTGCGAAATCTCGACAACTGCCGGCCGCAGGTCCGCGAGATCTTTCGGAACGTCTACGGCGACGACGCGGCGAGCCTCTGGCTGATGCGGTGGCGGCTCTTTTTCATCGCCTGCGAGGAGCTGTTTGCCTATCGCGGCGGGCGCGAGTGGGTGGTGGCGCATCATCTGTTGGCCCCCGCGACGGTCGCGCGCAACGGCACGCCCAGCGCGTTGAGCGAAACGCGACCGACCGAGAGCGACCGGCGGGCCAGGGCGCTGACGTGAGACGCCGCGACCCATGAGGATCGCCGTCATCGGCGCCGGGGTGGCGGGCCTCGTCGTGGCGCGCCAACTTCACGCGAGCCATGACGTCACCGTATTCGAGGCGAGCGACGCACCCGGCGGGCACTCGCGCACGATCGACGTGTCCCGCGGCGGCCGCACCTACGCCGTCGACACGGGATTCGTGGTCTTCAACGACCGCACCTATCCCGAGTTCCAGCGCATTCTCCAGGACCTTGGAGTCCCGGCGCAGCCGTCCGAGATGAGCTTCTCCGTGCGCTGTGAGCGCACCGACATCGAATACAGCGGGGCGTCCTTGAACGGCGTATTCGCGCAGCGCCGAAACCTGGCGCGCCCCACGTTTCTACGGCTGGTGCGCGACTACCTGCGATTCAATCGCCAGGCGCCCAAGCTGCTGGAGGTCGACGAGCGGCTCACGCTGGACGACTACCTGGAAGGCGCGGGATTCTCGCGCGCCTTCCGCGATCTGTATCTGGTGCCCGTGGGCGCCGCCATCTGGTCAACCGATCCCGCGCGCTTCGGCCAGATCCCGATTCAATTGTTCGTGCGGTTCTTTCACAACCATGGACTGCTGGGGATCCGGGGCAAGCCGCGCTGGTACTCGATCGTTGGCGGCGCTCGCGAGTACGTCGAGGCGCTGGCTCGGCCGTTTCGCGATCAGATCCAAACCCGTGCGCCGGTCACCCGTGTGCGGCGAGCGCGCGACCATGTCGACGTCACCGTGGCGGGCGGGCATGTCGCGCAGTTCGACCAGGTGGTGCTCGCGACCCATACCGACCAGGCGCTGCGGGTGCTTGACGATCCCAGCCCCGAGGAACGCACCGTCCTTGGGGCCATTGACTACCAGGCCAACAGCGTCGCGCTGCACACCGATACGAGCCTGCTGCCCCGCCGGCGCCGCGCGTGGGCGTCCTGGAACTACTACATTTCCCCGGACGGCGGGGGTCGGGTGGCGACGACGTACAACATGAACCGCCTGCAGCGATTGGACGCGCCCGAGACTTTCTGCGTCACGCTCAACCAGGACGACCGAATTGACGAGGCGGCCGTGATCGCCCGCATGACTTACCACCACCCGACTCTCAACCGCGCGGCCATCGCTGCCCAGCGCCGGTGGACCGAGGTGAATGGCCGGCGCCGGACCTGGTATGCGGGGGCCTATTGGCGCTATGGCTTCCACGAGGACGGCGTGGTGAGCGGCCTGCGGGTCGCGCGGGCAATCGAGGCCGGCACGTGAGCGGCGCGAGCTGTCTCTATACCGGCGTCGTCATGCACCGGCGGCGACGTCCGGTTGCGCATGAGTTTCGCTTCCCGCTCTTCATGGCATACGTCGATCTGGCGGAGCTGCCCGGCGTGTTTGACGGCCACCTGCTCTGGTCGGCGCGGCGTCCGGCGCCGGCGTGGTTTCGCCGAGGCGATCACTTTGGCGATCCGGCGTTGCCGCTCGACGAAGCCGTGCGGCGGCGCGTCCACACGGCGACTGGAAACCGGCCCGAAGGCCCCATTCGGCTGCTCACCCACTTGCGCTACTTCGGCTACGTCTTCAACCCGATCAGCGTCTACTACTGCTTCACGCCCAACGGCGAGCGTGTCGAGTCACTGGTGGCCGAGGTCACCAACACGCCGTGGGGCGAGCGCCACGGCTATGTCGTGGAGCCAGCCGTCGAGGGCGACACGCTGCACGCGGAATTCTCCAAGGCCTTGCACGTCTCGCCCTTCATGACGATGGATCTGGAGTACCGGCTGTCGGCGACGGCGCCCGGCGATGATCTCGACGTGCGCATGGCGGCAGTCCGGGACGGGGCGACGATCTTCGATGTCGGCCTCTCGCTGCGCCGCCGGCCCATGACCGCCCGCGCGCTCAACGGCGCGCTGGTCCGCTATCCGTTCATGACGGCGCGCGTGACTGCCGCGATCTACTGGCAGGCGCTGCGGCTCCGGCTCAAGGGCGTGCCGTTCGTGCCGCATCCGGGACGCAGCGCCGCTTCGAGCGACCGAACGTTCGAGACGGCCGACTAGCGGCCGAGCCGGCCTACTTCTTCGACGCCTCGAAGTAGGGATTGGTGCCCGAGGCGTGATCGGTCACGTCGATGACCCGGGTGACTTCGGGGACGGCCTCGCGAATGGCCACCTCGATGCCCTGGGTCAGCGTCACGGACGCCATACCGCACCCCTGGCAGCCGCCGCTGAGCCGCAGATAGGCCGCGCCGTCCTCGACGGAAACCAGCTCGGCGTGCCCGCCGTGCGCGGCGATGGCGGGATTGATCTGCTGCTCCAGAATTTGCGCGACCTGATCGGCCACCGCGCCGCTGAGTTGTGGCGCGGGGACGTCTCGGGCGGCCGGTCCGGCCACTGGGCTCGGGGTATTGGGGTTGTCGACGAACAGGCCGCCGCCGTTCGGGGCGGAGCGGTAGTCGATCGTGGCGCCGTCGAGTTGCTCGACGCTCCCGGCGGGAATGACGACGTTGAGCCCATAGGCGACTTCAACGACGGCGTCGTCTGGTCCCGCGTCGCTGGAGCCCTTCAAATACATGTCGTAGCTGAAGCTCGCGCCGGAAATGCCCGTGACCTCGATCCACATGGCCAGGTCGTCCTTGTCCGGCCGGTCCGAGCGCGCGCGAAAATCGAGCACTAGGTCGCGCGCGGTCTCGCTGATGAAGACTTCGGTGTCGTGTTGCAGGGTCATGCTCTCCATCCAGCACGCATGCGGCATGTCGTCCGCTCGTCGTTCATCATAGGACGATGCGCCGGGTTCTCCTACTGCTGCCGACGCGGGCCTACCGTGCGGCCGACTTTCTCGAAGCCGCGCGGGAGCTCGGCGTCGAACTCGTCGTCGGCGCCGAGCAGCGTCACGCGCTGGACGACGCGATCGGATCGCGCGTGATCGAGCTGCCCTTGCACCGTCCCGAGATCGCGGCGGACGCCATTGTGGAGTTCGCGGATGAGACGCCGCTCAACGTCATCGTCCCGGTCGACGACGCGGGAGTCGCGGCGGCATCGCTCGCGGCGGAGCGATTGGGACTGGTGCACAGTCCGCCCACGGCGACGGCATTGACGCGCGACAAAGCCGCCATGCGCCGGCGGTTGGCCCAAGCCGGCGTGCGCCAACCGGAGTTCGTCGTGGTGGCGGGCGGTGAGGATCCGGTCGCGGCCGCGGCGAGGCTCGGATTCCCCGTGGTTCTCAAACCCCTGGAGCTGTCGGGCAGCCAGGGAGTCATCCGCGCCGACACGCCGGAAAAAGTCGCGGCTGCGGCGACGAGAATCCAGCGCCTGCTCGGGCATTCCACTGAAGAGGCTTCCGCGCCCTTGCTGATCGAGCGATTCGTGCCCGGCGTGGAGGTCGCGGTGGAGGGCCTGCTGAGCGGCGGAAAGCTCCACACCCTGGCCATCTTCGACAAGCCTGACCCGCTTGACGGCCCCTATTTCGAGGAAACGCTTTACATAACACCCTCGCGCTTGCCCGATGAGGTTCAGCGCGCGGTCGAGGACGTGACGAGCGCCGCCGTCGCGGGTCTTGGGCTCACCGAGGGTCCGGTGCACGCCGAAGTGCGCGTTGACGGCGACGCGGTGGCGGTGATCGAGGTCGCCGCGCGCTCGAT
>DAOUKN010000140.1:0-9875 GCA_034421255.1 Chloroflexota bacterium
TCCCGGCCTACTCACCGAGCCCGGCCGCGCGGCGCGTCGAGTTTCGCCCGCCGGACCCGAGCGCGAACCCGTACCTCGCGTTTGCGGCCATGCTGATGGCCGGCCTGGACGGCATTCGCAACCAGATCGAGCCCCCGGACCCGGTGGACCTCGACCTGTACGACCTGGAGCCCGAGGAGGCGGCCAAGGTGCAGTCGGTGCCCGGGTCGCTCTACGAGGTGCTGGATGCGCTGGAAGCGGACAACGCATTCTTGCGCGAAGGCGGCGTGTTCACGCAGGACCTGATCGACACCTGGCTGGACTACAAGCGCACCGTCGAAGCTGATGAGGTGAACCTGCGGCCGCACCCGTATGAGTTCATGCTCTACTACGACGTGTAGGCAATCGCGGTGGGCGGTCTAGCCGCCCGTTGAGTCCTCCGAATCATCGTCCGGGAACGCCTGGCCCAGATCGACCAGGGTCGGCGAGACGTCGGTACGCCGTCGGCGCACGGCCAGGAGGCGGTTGACGAAGCGCGCAATCCGCCTGGTGCCGACGGGCGGCGGCGCATGCCGCGGAGGCGGGTCGACGGCGTCCACGCGCGCGCCCACGAGGTCGTCGGGTGCATCGGCGGCGGCTGCCGCCGGCCTGAGCACGCGAAGGGTCGAAGTGGCGGCACCCGGGGGAGCCGCCGTCCGTCCCACGGCGACGCGCGCCGTGCACTCGCCGTCGTTGGCGGCGATCACGACCCGCTGCCCGGCCTCCGGCCGAAGATTGCCCGGGTCGAGCCACAGCAGGGGGCCGTTGCGGCGCAGACGCACGCCGATGACATAGCGAGCCGGCGGCGGCGGGCCGTGGGTCACCGCGGCTAGCCGTCGGCGGCGGGCCGGAGCGCGAGGTCCTCGAACACCAGCTTGGGCGTGACGTTGTGCTGGATGTTGACCTGGGCGGCGCGGGCGCGCAGCATGCGCGCCACCACGGACCGGAGCGCCGCTCGCGCCTCGGTTGGCGCGTCGCCGGCGGCGGCCCGCATGGCGGCGCGGAGCTCCGACGCCTGGGCCCGGCTGATGTGCCCCAGCCACCCATAGGCGCGCTCCGCCTGCTCGAGGGGCCGACCGCGGCCCAAGAGCTCATCAACCGCCATGAAACGCTCGGGGGGCGTCGCGCGCTCGAAGGCTTCGGCCGTGGCCTGCCGGTCAGCAAATTCCCGCCAGCGGCTCACATCGCGCGCCATGCCGATCGCCCATCCGGCACGTCCGCGCGCCGCGACGGCAACTGCCTCGGCGGTCTCGGGATCGAGCCCGCCTTCGCCGACCAGGTGCGCGGAAATCAATGCCGCGGGCACGGGCGCCAGCGCGATGTGGTGGCAGCGGGATCTCAAGGTGGGCAGCACGCCGGTCGACTGCTGGGCGATCAGGATGATCACCGCATGCGGCGCCGGCTCCTCGAGCGTTTTCAGCAGGGCATTGGCCGCGGGAGTGCTCAGCTCCTCGGCCGCGTCGATGATGGCGACGCGCGCCGTGCCGTGGGCCGGTTTGAGGTAGGTCTCGGCAGCAAGCTCCCGGATGCCTCGAATTGGGATGTCCCGAAATCCATCGCGACGGCGCAACACGTGCACGTCCAGGTAGGCGGTATGGACGTAGCCGGCATCTCGCCGGTCGCGCGGCGGCCGGGGATCGTCCACCTCGTCGGGATGGTCCCGCCGAACTGCCGCCTGCCAGAAGGGAGCGTCCGGGCCCACCGCGCGACACAGGCGGCACGTCAAGCAGGGCCGCTCGGACTGCGCGCAGCGCAGCGCCTGCGCCATGCGGGCGGCGAACGTCCGCCGGCCGCACCCCGGCACGCCCGTGATGAGGTAGGCATGTCCCAGGCGGCCGGCACGGTGGGCGCCCTGAAACGCACGCACAGCCCGCTCGTGGCCCAACAGGCCCCAGGGGCTCATGCCGGAACGGGCACGGCGACGATGTCGCGGATGCGCATGCCCAGCTTCACCTGCTGGGCCAGGTCGAAAGTGTCCGTGTCAAAGATGCTCACGGTGCCGCCGTCGCCGGCGCCCACGACCAGCGTGCGGCGGCCGGCGTCCACCGCCAGCGCGTGGGGGTTGCCCGCCACGGGCAACAGAAACGCAATGCCGAGGTCGGTGGGAGCCAGCGCCGTGATGGTGTCGGTCCAGATGTTGGCGACAAGCAGCGCCGATTCGTCCGGCAGCAGCGCCAGCCGATGCACGCCTTCCTCCAACTCGCGCTCCGCCGATATCTCCAGGGTGTCGGCGTCGAGGCGGGTCACGCTGCCGTCGCGCAGGCTGGCGACGAACACATTGCCGGCCGTGTCCGCGGTGATGGCCTCCGGCCACGACGGCACCTTGACGGATTGCAGCTCCTCGCCGGTGGCGACATCCACGAGGGCCACGGTCGAGAATGCGCGATTGGCAATGTAGACGGTCTCACCGTCACCCCGCGGCACGACATCGCCAACTCCCGCCGGCACGCGCCAGTCATGCACGATGCGCCGCTCGTCGGGGTCGATCACGAACAAATGCCCGCGGTCGAGGTCGGACCCGGTCACGTAGAGCAGTCCGGACACGGGGTCGACGGCCATGTCCGCCACGACGAGGCTGGTCGCCGGGGCCCGATCGTTGCCCGCCAACAGCTGCGGCTCGCCGCCATAGAACATCTGCGCGAAGTCCGAGTCCAGGGTGACGGTGGCGATCGCCGTTTGGTGCGGCTCGATGGTGACCGGATTCGGCGACTGATGGACGGTGATGGGCCCCGCCGCCTCCGCCGTGCGACCGAGGCTTTCGGCGCTCGCCGTCATTGCGCTCACCACGTACGAGCTGCCGGCGATCAGATCGTCGAAGACCACGACGCCCGACGCGTCGGTTTCGCGCGCCCGCACCAGGACCTCGCTCCCGCGAACGCTCCACAGCAAGTGGACCACGGCGCTGGCGGGGGGCCGGTCGTCCTCATCGCGCACCTCGACCCGCAGACTGAACGCCAAGGGGATGGCTGCGGCGATCCGACCGGTCTGCACATTGAAGACGCGAATCTCGGTCGCCAGCTCATCGGCGACATAGAGGCGTCCGCGCCCGGGATCGGCCGCCAGCGCCCACGCCGCGCCGGCGGCCTTGATCTCCGCGTCCCGAATCGGCGCGAGAGACGGCAGATCGATGACGGCCAGGGTCGGCGATTCCGCCTCGCCGCGTCGCGGGACGCCACCGACGAACACGGAGCCTGGCGCGGCGGCGGGAAGCACAAACGTCACTTCGCCCGGCGTCTCCACGCCGGCCTCCACCGCCGGCGCACGCAGCGTGTCGTAGCCGGCGGCGCGCGCCGTGACCTGATAGGCCACATCGGAAGCCAATCCCTCGAAGCGAGCAATGCCGTCCGTGCCGGTATGCCCGGCGGCCACCAGCTGCCCCTGCAGGCCGCGAACCTCAACCAGGCTCCGCGGCAGCGGATCGCCTGAGGCGTCGGCCAGCACTTCCACGTCGAGCTGGCCGGGAGCGGGCTCGACCAGGAAGGTGGTTCGCCCCTCGCCGGCCGGCTCGCCGCCGCGATAGGCCGCGGCGCCGAGGAATTCGATCTGGGTGCCCGGCAGCAGCGGCACCGTGGTGGGCAACTGGGTTTCGATGGTGAAGGTCCCGGCGCGGGAGATCACGACCTCGCCCACATAGACGCCCGGCAGCGGCTGCTCGACAGTCTCGATGTCTCCGCCAAAGGTGATTTGCGGCCGCGCGACCTGCACGACCATCTCCAGCCGCAGCAGGGTGCCCTCATCCCAGCGGCTGCCGCGGATAGTCAAATCGCTGCCCGGCGGCCCGCTCTCCGGTTCGACACGCATCGTCGGCCCACTCTCGTCGACGAGCGGGAAGTCGCCGGTGACCGCCGAGCCGTAGAGACCGAGGGCCAGAATGATGATGATCGGCAGCAGCGCGATGGACGCCAGAACGGCGGCGATGGTGACGGCGCGACCGGTGGGCATGCAGAAGCTCCGGGCCCGGCGGCCTGCCTGACCGGACGTCGCCACCCTCGCGGCCTCCGCCCAGACGCCCGACGCGAAGCGTCCGCGAGGATCCGGCAAGCCAACCGGGGATGCGCGAAATTGTAAGCCGCCCGGCGCGGGCGCACCCGGCGGCTAGCCGCGCGCGGTGAAGCAGCCGCTGCGGCGGGGAATGACGATGCGCCCTTGCGCATCCGCCGCCGCCTCGAGCGAGGCGCGCATGTGGGGCGCGAGTTCGTCAGCCAGACGTTCGCGATCGGCGTGCGGCATCCGCGCCGGCGCGCCGCGCGTGAAGAGCCCGGCGCGGTAGACCGCCAGCGCCTGTACCGCGGAGTCGAACACCAGCGGATCATCCCGCCAGCGCACCGTCACGTCGGGAAAAACCCGGCGCAACTGGTCAGCCCCGTTCTCGAGCGTGAAGCGCTGTCGCGCGGTGGGCGCAAGGGCGCGCGCGGCCATGGCCTCCTGGCCGGCGCTCCGGCAGGCGGCCGCGTGCAAGTCGAGCAGGCGGCGACCGGACTGCGCGCTATTCGTGGCGGCGAGCAGCATGCCGCTCCGCGACATCACGCGGCGGATCTCCCACAGCCAGCCGGTAAGATCGCTCGGGTAATACAGCACGTGACCCGCCACGACCAGATCGAACGATCCGTCAGGGTGAGGCAGGCGCGAAATGTCGGCGCGTACCGCATCGACGCCGCCGAACGATCCGGTGGCGCGTACGGCGTCGCGGTCGAGGTCGACGGCGGTTACGAACGCGTGGGGCGCCAGCCGCTCGCGCAGCGCCGCGGTACGCGTCCCGTCGCCGCAGCCGGCGTCGAGCGCGGCGTAGACCGTGTGCGGATCGACGGGCGCCAGCATCCAGGCCGTGTAGTCGCCGTGGCCGGGGCGAGGGTCACGGGAGGGAAGCACGGAAGCGTCAGCTACGGTGTTGGCCAGCCCAGCGGCGGCTGGCCGGTCCGCTTGTGATAAAATGAACAAGCCGCACGATGCGTGCATTTCTCCCGATCAACGGCTGTCGCGTAGTGTGGCAGTTCACAAGGGTGCGGCCAGGCGCGACGATGTCCGCTCGCCGCCGGCGCAGAAAGGCATGGAGGCCGGTGCTCGTTCTCTCCCGCAAAGCCAACGAGACGATTGTCGTGGACGACGCCATCGAGGTGACTGTGCTGGAAATCCTTGGCGACCGCGTCAAGATTGGCATCAACGCCCCGCGTGACGTGCCGATCGTGCGGCAGGAGTTGCTGCATCAAGCCCGAGACAACCATCGTGCCGCGGTACCGCCGGCGGAGTCGCCGTCCGCGACAACCGAACGCGACGCTTGAGGCAGGTCCACGCCCGTTGACTCGCTGCTCTTCCCTTCGAATCGTGTCCCGCCGCACCGGCATTGGCCGCGCCAGGCGCACGCTGCGCATCCACCGTGAGCGCGCGGAGCGTGGCGCATGAGCGACGCGCTCGCCCAGCTGCGAGAGAGCTTCCAATCGCCGGCCACGGACGACCGGCCCCTGGCGCTATGGCTCTGGAATGGCGAGCTGCACGAGGCGCGGATCGGCCGCCAGATTCGTCAGTTGGCCGAGAAGGGGATGGGCGGCGTGGTGATTCGCGCCAGCCGCGGGCTGCGCACGCCGTACCTCGGCGATCGCTGGTGGGACACCATCGAGTACGCGGTGGGGGCCGCCGCCAAGGCTGGCTTGTCGGTGTGGATCGGCGACGACTACCGGTCGCCGAGCGGGGCGGCGGGCGATCCCGGCGAAGCCGACGGACAGACGCCGTCGCAGGTGCTCGCATCCGGCCCGGAGCACCAGGGCAAGGCCCTGGTCCGGAGCGTGCTTTCGGTCGCGGGCCCAACCGAAGTATCGCTCGAAGGCCGCTACCCCGAGGGCGAGCCGCTGGTGCGCGTGGCGGGCCGAGTGGACGCCACGCATGGCT
This sequence comes from Chloroflexota bacterium, assembly GCA_034421255.1. GTDB lineage: Bacteria > Chloroflexota > UBA11872 > UBA11872 > UBA11872 > JAJECS01. Next base: position 5,902 of record DAOUKN010000140.1, read on the forward strand.
TGGACCCCGAGAGCCTGACCGAGATTCCGGACGACCCAACGTGGGAATGCCCGGACGGCGAGTGGCAGATCTTCAGCTTTGCCGTGGCGCCGGTCGAGGATCGCATCGACTACCTGCGTCCCGAAACCGTGGCGCGATTCATCGAAGCGGCCTATGCGCCCTACGCCGAGCGATTGGGCGACGCCATCGCCGGATTCGCATTCGATTCGCCGCACCTGGCCAGCCGACCCATTCCATGGACCGACGACCTGGCCGAGCAATTCGCCGCGCGCAAGGGCTACGCCCTGCCGCCGCTGCTGCCGCAGTTGATCGTGCGTGCCGGTGACGCGACCGCCAAGCTGCGCTGCGACTTCTACGAGGTGCTGGCGGCGCGCTACGCGGAGTCCTGGTTCGAGCAGATTGCGGCGTGGTGCCAGGCGCGCGGCTACGCATGGATGGGACACACGGAAGAGCACCTGGCGGCGCATCCGGCCCGCCAGGGCGACTACTTGCGCACGATGCGCGCCGTGCCGCTGCCGGCCAGTGACATGCACGGCTTCCGCAATGCCCGCCCACGAGCGGCGCAACCTGCCGAGATCAAGCCCGCCGTATCCGTCGCCGCGCTGGCGGAACGCCCCCGGGTTGCGGTGCGCGCGTTCGGCGGGGCCGGATGGAGCGTGACCCTGGACGACGTGCGGCGGGGGCTGAGCCGCATGGCGGTGATCGGCGCCGACCTGCCGGTGATCCAGAGCTTCCACTACAGCATGGACCGCGCGGCTGCGGCCGACGATTGGCCCAACACGTTCTTCACCCAAAACCCCTATTGGCGCCAGTTTGGCGAGGTCACCTCGTACGCCGCGCGTCTCAGCGCGTTGGTGCGCCACAGTCACGCGGCCACGACCATCGGCATGCTGGCGCCCCTGACAAGCGTATGGGCGAACACGGCCGACGGCCGGCCCAATGCGCGCGCCCGGGAAATCGGCGAGGCCTTCGAGTCGCTGGTGGACGGACTGTATGCGCGCCGCATCGACGTGAATGTCGTCGACACCGCATTCGTCCTTGGCAGCGAGCTCGACGGCTCATCGTTGCGCCAGGGCCGCGTGGAGGTGACGGCGCTGATCATCCCGCCAATGCCGGTGATGGAGCGCGCCGTGGCGGCGCGGCTGACCGACTTTGTGAAGGCCGGCGGGCGTCTGATCTGGGGCGGCGAACCTCCCAGCATCAGCTCCGACGCCGGCGTAAGCGACGAGGAGCTGCTGCGCCTGGTGAAGCCGCTGACCCCGGCCGGGGCCTCGACCAAGCGGGGCAGCCGCATGGGCAAGGGCCGCATTTTCACGCTCAAGGAAAACGCGGCGAACTGGCTGGATCGCCTGGCGGCGCGACTGACGACCGCCACCAGCCTGGCCTCGGACACTGACGGCGTCGCGCTCGCGGCACGCCGGCTGGACGGCGGCGAGGTGGTGCTGGTCGTCAACGAAACGCCCGAGGAGCAGAAGGTCGCCGTCAAGAGTCGCGCCCGGGGCGCCGCCGAACTTTGGGACCCGGAGAGCGGTTCGCACCAGTCGATCACCACCACCGGCGCGCGCACGCGGCGCACGTCGGAGTTCGTCATTCCGGGGCACACGGCGCGCGCCGTGGTCTTCGACGCCGACACCAAGCCCGTCCGCACCGCATCGAGCCGCCGGGCGCCGCGCGTGAAGCCCAGGGAGCTGGGCTGCGAGTGGCAGTTTGCGCTGGAGACCGGGGTGCCCACCGGGCAGGGCACGGTGCGCCGCACCGAGCTCCCCGTGATGCGGTTCCAGGACTTTGCGCTTGGCGCGGGCCGCCTGGAGCGGCTGCGCGACCCGGCCTACGACGACTCGACCTGGCGCGAGCTGTGGCTCACCACCGCCGACGCCAATGCCGTGGGCAACTGGCGCGCGTCGTGGATCACCGGCGTGCGACAGCCGGACGGCTGGGTGGTCCGGCCCGACAGCGAAGCCCACGACCGGCTGCGCTTCACCAAGTCGCTGACGATCACCGACCCGCCGATCAAGGCCTGGGCGACGTTTGTCGGCGTAGAGCGCGCCACCGTGTATATGAACGGGACGGCGCTGGGTGAGTCCGACGACTGGTCCAACCCGGTGACCTACAACATCATGCCCTACCTGCGGCTGGGCCAGAACACGATTGTGGCGGACATCGAAAGCACCTCAGGCACCCCGCTCTCGCTGCTGTTCGAGGCGCAGATCGATCTGCGCTCCGGGGAGTCGCTGGTGGTGGTGTCCGACGAGTCGTGGGACGTGCAGGCGCCGCGCTCGGAGATGTGGACCGGCACGGCATTCGCCCGCGACGTGCCGACCGTGACCTGGGAGCGTGGGGGGCCGCCCGTTCAGCCGTGGGGCCACATTGTGCTGCTGGGCGAGCCCGTGCAGTTTCCACGCACGCTGATGTATCGCCAACGGCTGCCGACGGGCTGCGTGGGCATCGGCATTCCCTATATCAAGGGCGTGCACAAGGTCTATGTCGACGTGCGTGAACGGACGCCGGATATCAACGGCGTCTACAACATCACGACCGGCGGCGTGCTGAGCGTCGAGGTTCACGCGACGGACTTTTCCAATGGGGTGCTGGCGCCGCTGGCGTTGTTCATGCGCCCAACCACGATCAGCCTGACGCCGTGGGGTGAGCTGGGCTATGGGTGGTATTCGGGCTCCGCGGCCTATGAGCAGAGTTTCGAACTGACCAAGGCCGAGGCCGACGGGACGGTCGTGCTCGATCTTGGGGACGTGCGCCACCACGCCGAAGTGATCGTGAACAACCGATCCCTTGGGTCGCGCGTGTGGCCGCCCTTCCGCTTTGACCTCACCGGCACCGTGCAGGCGGGATCCAACACTGTGCGCGTCCGCGTGAGCAACCTGGCCGCGAACGAGATGCGCTGGCGGCGCGACGAAACGCGCATGGGCGATCCCTGGCACCGCTATTGGCACGAGGGCAACATCGAGCCGGAGCGGCTGGTGTCCGGCCTGTTGGGGCCGGTGCAGGTGGAGCTGTCGCCCTAGCCGCCGCCTGCTCCCGGACAGAGCTCGGACGCGGGGCGGCTGCCGGAATATCCACGGACGAAGTTGTAGACCTCGGCCTTGTCGTAGGCGTCCAGCCGCTGCATGACCAGCAGGGCCGTGAGCACCACTTCGGAGTCGCCCAGGCCGGCATCGGGGTGCACGACCACGTCGTAGCCTTCCAGCTCTCGCGCCACCCGGTTCATCTCGGCCTCCAGCGCGGCGCCGCCAGACGGATTGAAGTGGACGATCACGTGGCCGGCGCACAGGTTGGCCACCTGGACCTCGTCGGCAATGGTCGAGAGGTGGAAGCCAAAGGCGGCGGGCTGGAGCGCCCGCGGGCCGGAGGTCGGCGGATCGGTGGCGTACGGCTCGCGAGACCCGCCGCTGTCCACGAGCGGCGATTCCTGCACGTCCTGCACGTCACCCGGTCCCTGGTTCAGATTGCTGAGGCAGAACAGGTTGAGCGGAATGAGCACAGCCATCATGAAGGCGAAGTAGAGCCAGAATCCGCGGCCCAATCCGGGGCGTGGCTGTGCGCCCGACTGCTGCCCGCGGCGTTGCCGCTTGGGCTTTTCATCGGACTTGGCGGGTGCGTCGTCGGCTGCGGCGGTGTCGGCCGCCGCGTCGCCAGTGGCGGGCCCGGCCGCCCGTGCATCGGATGCGCGGCGGCGCCTGCGTCGTGCCATGGGGAAAGTTGATTGCTGCTTCGTGCCGTCCGCGATGCTCGCGGCCGCGGACCTCTTGTAGCATAACCAGGTTTTGAGCCCGGCAGGATTGCCCCGCGTGACGCCCACGACCCGCCGAGCGACGCGACGCCTGCCACGCCGCCGGCTGCTGGCGACGGGCGCGCTGGCCGCCGCCGGGTTCACCCTTCGCTGGCCAAGCGTCCGTGGGCTCGAGCCCACCGGGGACGCGCGCGTCGTGGCCGTGCGGTACGAGCCAGAGCTGGGTCAC
>DAOUKN010000141.1:0-5636 GCA_034421255.1 Chloroflexota bacterium
GGAGCCGTGCATGGCAGCGGCGTTTGACGCGGGCGCCCACGGGGTGGCCCTCAGTGGGTCGGGGCCCACCGTCATTGCCTTTGGTCCGCGCGATCGCAACCTCTCGGTGGCCAGCTCGATGGCCGACGCCTGCCTCGACAGCGGCCACTCGTGTGAGACCTACGTGGTCAGCGCAGCCGTTGAGGGCGCCCATCCGACCGAGAACTGGCGAACGCGGACACGGCCGGCCGATCTATAATCGAGCGTCGGCGTGCACCGTCGCTTGAACGCGCGGCGGGCGCCGCAGGGAGGCCTACTGCTCACCGAATCGAGCGCTCGCGGAGTTGTCCCGCGCCCGGACGCGACCGGCGCCGGCGCGGACATCGCTGCATCGGTCGGGCACGAGACCATCGCGGTCCTCGATTTCGGGTCGCAATACAGCCAGCTCATCGCGCGGCGGATCCGCGAAGTCGGCGTCCGCACCGAGCTCTTGGCCCCCGACCAATTGGGCACGGTCGACCGCCGCAACCTGCGCGGCATTGTGCTGTCCGGCGGTCCGGCCAGCGTCTACGCGCCGGGCGCCCCTCAGCTCCCGGCTGACGTGCTGGACGCGGGCGTCCCGGTCCTGGGGATCTGCTACGGCATGCAGCTGCTCAGCCACAGCCTGGGCGGCCGCGTGCAACCCGCGACACGGCGCGAGTACGGCCCGGCGCGCGTGCGCGTCGCCGAGGGGGCGCATCCGCTGTTCGCCGGCCTGCCACCCGCGTTCGACGTGTGGATGAGCCACGGCGACGTGGTTGAAGAGCTGCCGCCCGGCTTTCGCTCGGTCGCCGCAACCGCCCACTCGCCCACGGCGGCCATGTCCAACGGCAACGGCGTGAGCGCGCTGCAGTTTCATCCCGAGGTCCGGCACACGTCACACGGGCTGGACCTGCTGCAAAATTTCGCGCGTGACATCTGCGGCTGCCGTGGCGACTGGACCCCCGCGTCCCTCGTGCGGGAGGCCATTGCCGACATCCGCCGCCGCGCCGCCGGCGCTCGCGTGATTTGCGGGCTCAGCGGCGGCGTCGACAGCGCCGTCACCGCCGCGCTGGTGCACGCCGCCATCGGCGACCGGCTCACGTGCATCCTGATCGACACCGGCTTGCTGCGCGCGGGCGAGGTCGCGCAGGTCCGGGACGCGCTTCGCACCAGCCAGAACCTCGAGCTCATCGTCGTCGATGCGGCCAATGAGTTCCTGAGCGGCCTGCAAGGCGTCACCGAGCCTGAGCAGAAGCGCGCCATCATCGGCGAGGCCTTCATTCGCGCCTTCGAGCGCGAGGCCGCCCGGATCGACGACGCGCGCTTCCTGGCTCAGGGCACGATCTACCCCGACGTGATCGAAAGCGGCGGTCGCCTCGGTGCGGCGGTCATCAAGTCGCATCACAACGTCGGCGGGTTGCCCGATCGGCTGGGCCTAGAGTTGCTGGAGCCGCTGCGCGAGCTCTTCAAGGACGAGGTGCGCGCCGTGGGGCGCGAGCTTGGCCTGCCGGGCTCGATCGTCGACCGCCAGCCGTTTCCCGGGCCGGGGCTCGCCGTGCGCGCGCTCGGCGACCTGACGCCCGCGCGAATCGAGACTCTGCGGGCGGCGGACGCGATCGTGCTCCAGGAGCTCGAGCCGATCGCCGCCACGCATTCCCTCGCGCAGTACTTTGCCGTGCTGCCGGGGGTGCGCAGCGTCGGCGTGATGGGCGACGAGCGAACCTACGGCGAGCTGGTGGCCGTCCGGGCCGTTACGTCGGACGACTTCATGACCGCCGACTGGGCGCGCATCCCCGCCGACGTGCTGGCGCGAATCTCGAGCCGGCTGGTGAATGAAGTCCCAGGCGTCAATCGTGTGGTCTACGACATCACCTCCAAGCCCCCGGGGACCATCGAATGGGAATGAATCTGCGGCAGCCGGCCCCGAAACTGCTGGTCGTGGGCGGCGGCGGCCGCGAGCATGCGATCTGCTGGCGGCTGCGGCAGGACCGACCGCACGCGGAAATCTTCTGCGCGCCGGGCAATGCGGGAATCACGCAAGTCGCCCGAACGCTCGACATCGGCGCGGGCGAAATTGACGACCTTGTCCGGTGGGCCCGATCGGAACGTCCCGACATGGTGGTCGTCGGCCCGGAGGATCCGCTGATCGATGGACTCGTCGACGAGCTGCAAGCCATCGGCGTGCCGGCCTTCGGACCGACGCGGCGCGCGGCGGAAATCGAAGGCAGCAAGGCGTTTTCGAGCGCGTTGGTCACCCGTCTGGGCGTGCCGGCGCCCGCCCACGAGACGTTTGACGACGTCGACGAGGCGCTGGCCTACGTGGAGGACGAACCTGGCGGAGTCGTGGTCAAGGCCGACGGCCCGGCCCTCGGCAAGGGCGTGATCGTCTGCGGCACCCCCGAGGAGGCCGATGCGGCGATTCGCCGGATGATGGTCGATGGCGCGTTCGGCGCCTCCGGCTCGCGCGTCGTGGTGCAAGAGCTGCTGCAAGGTCCCGAGTTGTCGGTGCTCGCGCTGTCGGACGGAATGTCCTTTCGCACCATCGGCGTGGCCCGCGACTACAAGCGCATCGGCGACGGCGATCGAGGACCGAATACCGGTGGCGTCGGCAGCTACACGCCCGTGCCCGACGCGCCCGCGGCGCTCGTGGCGCGCGTCGAGCGCGAAATCATCGCCCCGGTCCTCGCCGAGCTGCGGGCGGAGGGGCGACCCTACGTCGGTGTGCTATTCGCCGGACTTATCCTGACCGCGGAGGGCCCCAAGGTGATCGAGTTCAACTGCCGAATGGGCGACCCGGAGACCCAGGTCGTGCTTCCGGTGCTGCAAGGCGACTTCGTGGAGCTCATCGACGCTGCCGTGAGCGGCACGCTGGATCGCACGACTGTTACCCCACCGCAGCAGGCGGCGGTTGCCGTCGTGGTGACGTCCGCGGGCTATCCGGGCCCGTCCGAGAGCGGTCTCCCGATCGACGGGCTGGACGCCATCGACCGCGGGCTGGTCTTTCACGCGGGCACGGAGCGGCAAGCCGGCGCAGTGCGGACGGCGGGCGGGCGAGTCCTCGCGGCCGTGGGCATTGCGGACGACCTGGGTGACGCGCGCGACGAGGCCTACGCCATCGTCTCATCCATCCAATTCCAAGGCGCGGGCTATCGCTCGGACATCGCCGCCGACGCGCTCGGCATGGCGGTCGCGTCGTGATTCCCCGCTATACCCGACCCGAGATGGGCGCCATCTGGGACCGCCAGATGTATTTCGAATTCCAGCGGCGCGTCGAGCTTGCCGCGGTCAACGCCTGGGCGCGGGATGGGCGAATACCTGCCGACGACGCGGCCCTGTTGCAGCGCGCCAGCTTCACCCTCGAGCGCATCGACGAGCTCGAGCGAACCAGCGATCACGAGACCAACGCGTTCGTGGACGCCCTGGCCGAGTCGGTGGGTCCCGAGGGCCGCTGGCTGCATCTGGGTCTCACCTCGTCCGACGTGCTGGACACGGGGTTGGCGCTGCAGCTCGTCGCGTCCGCCGACCAACTGCTCAGCCGCCTGGATGATCTGGCGCAGGTCGTGACACGGCTGGCGCTCGAACATCGCCGGACGCTCATGATCGGGCGCAGCCACGGCGTGCATGCGGAGCCGATCACGTTCGGACTCAAACTGCTGATTTGGATCGACGAGGTGCGGCGTCAGCGTCAGCGGCTGTGCGACGCGCAGTCGACCGTGAGCGTGGGCAAGTTTTCGGGATCGGTGGGCACGCATGCCCACGTGCCGCCGCGGGTCGAGGAATGGGCTTGCGCCGAGCTTGGGTTGACCGCGGCGCCCGTGACGAACCAGATCGTGCAGCGCGACCGCCACGCCCACTTCATGACCACGCTGGCCGGCATCGCGAGCTCGCTCGACAAGTTCGCCACCGAGATTCGCAGCCTCCAGCGCACCGAAATCCGCGAGGCCGAAGAGCCGTTCGAAGAGGGCCGCCACGGGTCGTCCTCCATGCCGCACAAGCGCAACCCGTCGCGCTGCGAGCGCGTCTCCGGCCTCGCGCGGCTGGTCCGGTCCAACGCCCAGGCGGCGCTGGAAAACGTGGCGCTGTGGCACGAGCGCGACATCAGTCATTCGTCGGCAGAGCGCGTGCTCATCCCCGACTCCTGCATGGCGCTGGACTACATCCTGTGGCTCTTCACCAACGTGATGCGCGACCTGCGCGTCTACCCGGAACGAATGCGCGCCAACGTGGACATGACCGGGGGCCTCATCTATTCGCAGGGAGTCTTGCTGGCCCTGGTGCGCGCCGGCATGTCGCGTCAGGATGCCTACGCGATCGTGCAGGATCACGCCGGTACCGCGTGGACGAGCGGGGCGTCGTTCCGCGACCTGATCACCGGGGATTCGCGCGTGACGGACCGGCTGACGCCCGACGCCCTGGACGAGGCATTCAGCCCAGCCCCGCATTTGAAATGGATCGACGCCGCGTACGAGAGACTAGGCTTGAACGATGACGCCGCGCCGGGCGCCCCGGCGCAACAGGCGGAGGTGAGCCCGACATGACGACTAGCACGGTTACCCAAACCGATCTGGAGGGCCTGCGGCTACTCAACCGCGGGAAAGTGCGTGACATCTATGACCTGGACGACAAGCTGCTGATCGTCACCACGGACCGCATTTCGGCGTTCGACCACGTGCTGCCAACAGCCATTCCAGACAAGGGCGCCGTGCTCACGGGTATGTCGGAGCGCTGGTTTGGCCTCACCGAGGACATCGTGCCGAACCACCTCATCACGACCGACGTGGACGCCATGGGCGACGACGTACGCCGGCACGCCGACGTGCTGCGCGGCCGGACGATGCTGGTCAGGCGCGCCGAGCGCATCGACGCGGAGTGCGTGGTGCGCGGCTACATCACCGGCTCCGGCTGGGTGGACTATCAGCGCAGCGGTCAGATCTGCGGCATCGACATCCCTCCCGGGATGCAGGAGGCCGAGCCCTTCGCCGACACGCTGTTCACGCCGGCGACGAAAGCCGAGACCGGCCACGACGAGAACATCAGCTTCGCCCAACTGAGCGACCTGGTGGGGGCCGATCTCGCCGGGCGCCTGCGGGACGTCAGCATTGCGGTGTACTCCCGCGGCCGCGACTACGCGGGCGAGCGCGGCATCATCCTCGCCGACACCAAATTCGAGTTTGGCTGGGTCGACGGAGAGTTGACCCTAATCGACGAGGTCCTCACGCCGGATTCGTCCCGGTTCTGGGACGTGGCGGAATACGACGTCGGTCTCTCCCCGCCGAGCTTCGACAAGCAGATCGTGCGCAACCACCTGATCGAGATCGGCTGGGATCGGGAGCCTCCAATTCCGGCGTTGCCCGACGAGATCGTGGATCGCACCGCCGCGCGCTATCGCGATATCCGCGAGCGTCTGGCGGCGTGAGCGGCCTGCCCCAGATCTACACCGCGCACGTATTCGTGCGCCTCAAACCGGGCGTCAACGATCCGCCGGGGGCCACCGTCGCGGCGGGCTTGCGCGACCTTGGCTTCGACGGCATTCGGGACGTGCGCGTCGGCAAGATCGTCGACGTCGAGCTGGTCGCGCCGGACGCCGCCACCGCGCGGGAGCGCGTGAACGCCATGTGCGAGCAGTTGCTGACCAG
>DAOUKN010000142.1:0-7774 GCA_034421255.1 Chloroflexota bacterium
GCGAGTGGAAGGACGTCATTTCGTTCGTGGTCCTCATCATCTTCTTGTCGTTCTGGCCCCAGGGCCTCTTGCCGCGGAGATAGCGCCGTGGCACTGAGTACCCAGGCCATCGGAAAGCTCGTACGACGCACACGCGATCTGAGGCAGCGCCCGCGATTCGCCAAGGGAAACATCGAGCTGTGGGCAAACCTGATCATTCTTTCCTGGTCGGCGGCGTTCATGCTGTGGCAGGGCGTCGGCTTTGCCATACAGGTGAGCACGTTCTTCGCCATCTGGGCAATCTTGGCGGTCAGCCTGAACCTGGTGGTGGGATACACCGGCCTGCTGTCCGTGGGGCATATCGGGTTCTTCGGGATCGGGGCCTACGCGATGGCGATTCTCAGCTCCGACGCCTCGTACGAGCAGCTGCGCACCGAGGCCATTCCGACCTTCGGCTGGCCCTTCTTTGCCGCGCTGCCGGTCAGCGTGGTCCTGGCCGGGTTGGTGGCCGTCGTCGTGGGCATTGCCTTCAACCGGTTTCGAGACGACATCTACGTGCTCGTCTCCTTCGGATTCGCCGTCATCGCATTCAACATCTTCTTGAATTGGCGCGCGCTCACCCGGGGCGCCTTCGGCATCCACGAGATTGCCCGGCCCGAGATCGGTGGATGGACGGTCAACGGCACGTTTGAGTACCTGATTCTGGTCCTCGTGTTCCTGGCGATTGTGGTGCTGATCTCGTGGTTCATCGTGACCTCATCGTTCGGACGGGTGCTCACCGCCATCCGCGAGGACGAGCAGGCCATCGAAGTCTTCGGCTACCAGACCGCCCACTTCAAGCTCGCCATCTGGGTCATCTCAGCCATGATGGCGGGCCTGGCGGGCGCGCTGTTCGCCAGCAAGACCAGCTTCATCGATCCCAACTCCTTCGTCCTGCTGGAGTCGATCCTCCTGGTGTCCATCGTCATCCTGGGCGGGCTGGCCACGATCTGGGGATCGCTGCTCGGCGCAATGGCCTTCGTAATGCTCGAGGAGGGCATGCGCTTCGTGCCGTTTCTGCCCGGCGAGCACATCGGTCAGGCCCGGCAGGTGGTCCTCGGCATTCTGCTGGTGGTGCTCATGCTCTTTCGGCCGCAAGGCCTGGTCGGGAAATTCCGGCTATGAGCACCAAGCTCGATCCCCGCACCTTCGCGCTGGAGACGAAGGCAATCTCGAAGCACTTCGGCGCCGTCAAGGCCGTGGACCAGCTCTCGATGTCCATCTTCAGCGAGTGGATCACCTGCATCGTGGGGCCGAACGGCTCGGGCAAGTCGACCCTGATCAACTTGCTGAGCGGGATGCTGCCGATCGACGAGGGCATCGTCGTCATCGACACGGTCGGCATCCGCGTGCTGAAAGCGCACGAAACCCCCGACCACGGGATCACCCGGACCTTCCAGGAGGTGCGGCTCTTCGACCAGATCACCGTGTGGGACAACATCATGATCGGCCTGACGGAACGCTGCCTGTTCCCCTCGCTCCTGGAGCGGACGAAGCCCCGACACCAGGAGAGGGCCGAGGGAATCCTGCGGAGCGTCGGGATGTGGGAGAAGCGCGACGCCATGGCCGGCGACTTGTCCTACGGCCAGCGCAAGCTGCTGGAGATCGGCCGCGTGATGGCTCTGGACGTGAAGATCTATCTGTTCGACGAACCCTTCGCCGGCCTCTTTCCCCGGATGCTGGAACGGGTCAAGGACATTCTGAAGGAAATGCGCCGGCAGAAGCGCACCGTCATCTTCGTCTCCCACAACATGGACATCGTGCGCGAGCTGTCGGACCACATCTTCGTCCTCGACAGCGGCACGCTCCTCGCCGTGGGGGAGGTCGACGAGGTGCTCGGTCGATCCACGGTCATCGACGCCTACTTGGGGCACTAGCTATGGACGGCAATGCCGGAACGATGTTCCTCGAGATGGTCGACATCTCCGTGCGCTATGGGGCCGTGCGAGCCCTCACCGACGTGTCGCTCGGAGTCCAGAAGGGCGAAGTCGTCGCGGTGATGGGTCCAAACGGGGCCGGGAAATCAACCGTGCTCAAGGCCATCATGGGACTGGCGCCCGTGGTCGATGGGACGGTCTACTGGCGGGATGAGCCGCTGGTGGCCGCGACCCACGAGATCGTGAAAGAGGGCATCGCCTTCGTGCCCCAGGGAAGGCGGGTCTTCACCCACCTCACCATCCAGGAGAACCTGGAGATGGGCTGCCTCTACCTGAACGATGCCGCGGAGAAAGCCCGCCGCCTCGAATCAGTCCTGGAGCTCTTCCCGATCCTGCACGAAAAGCGCCGCGACTACGCGAGCCAGATGTCCGGTGGGCAGCAGCAGATGCTAGCCCTGGGCCGTGGGCTCATGGCCGCGCCGGACGTGCTGCTGCTGGACGAGCCCACCCTCGGCCTGGCGCCGGTGGTGGTCAAAGAAGTGTTTCAGAAGGTCGCCGAGATCAGCGAGCGACTCAACACCACCATCATGGTCGTGGAGCACAACATCAAGGGCGTGCTGGACATCGTCGACCGGGCCTACGTCCTCGACATGGGCCGCGTCGTCCACGACGGCACGCCTAAATCGGTCCAGGAGACGGACATCTTGACGCAAGTTTTCCTCGGAAAGGTCGACGCTGGCGAAGGCGCGGAGGCCGAGTAGGGAAGCGTTTAGGCAACGTTCGCGCTGACCTCTTTGGTGCGAACGGGGATTGCTATGGGGCAAGTTGATTGAGCACGATTCGTACGCTGGGAAAGTGGGTGGCGGCGATGGCGCTGCCGCTGATAGCACTGCTCGGGTGCGGCGAGGATTCTTCGGGTCCGCACCCTGCGCCGTCGTCGCCGTGCAGCGCGTATCGCGATTCCGCGTGGCCGGCGCACACCGGCATCGTGGCGTGGCAGCCCGACGGCTCGGCGATCTATTTCAGCGTTGACGCTCCGGCCGCCGCGATCTACAGGGTTGATGCCGACGGTTCCGAGTTAGCGCGAATCGCCTTTACCGGACCGCTGGATGAGGATTCGGTCGGGCCGGCGACAAGCTTTAGCCTCTCGCCCGCTGGTTGGCATCTGGTCTACGCCTCCTGCGCCTACGAGACGTCAACGGGAGATTTGCCGTTCCACCGATACGAACCCGAGCTCGAGCGAGCGTCTACTGACAGCACGCACGCGAAACGGTTGACAAATGACACCAATATGCACGGCTATCCCACCTGGTCGCCCGACGGACGGCGGATCGCGTTCTTGTCCCGTGGCCAATTCCATTCATTCGGGATTTATCCGGGCATCCGCCTCTTTACGATGGCGATCGATGGCACCGAGGTGCAGGCGATTGCTGGCGGGCTGGAGTTCTTTGCGGATGGTTCGCTGGTGCCTGCAGGGCCGGCCGGGGATGACGCCATCGTCCAGCGGCGCGACACCTTTACCGTTGCCAAGCACCCGCCCCAGTGGTCGCCGGACGGACGACGGATCGCCTTTGTCGGCGTCAAAGAGCGTCGGCGCCACGCCATCTACACCATCGATGTCGACGGCACGGACCTCCAGCGGCTCACGGAAGTGGTGAGCGGCCCGTCCTGGTCGCCGGACGGCCAACGGCTCGCGTTTGCGAAGCCGGAGCCCGAGGAGGACGCCGTTGGGCTCTACACCATCGCGGCGGATGGGACGGACCTCCAGCGAGTGACGGCCATTACGGGCTGGCGCCCGCACGATGGAGCGTTTGGGCCAACGCAGGACTGGATCGAGATCGTAGCCTGGTCGCCGGACGGCTCGAAGATCCTCTATTCGTGCCGCGGGACCTGCGTGGTCGAGCTGGCCGATGCGCGGGTGAGTGAAGCATCCCTGGCCGTGGAAACCCCCTCGGCTGAAGACGATGGCCACCCGTTGACGAGCACTCGCGCGCCCGTGGGCCCGGTGCCCCAGCATGTGGCTGGGAGGCTGGCCGCGTGGTCGCCTGACGGCTCGCGCATCGCGTCCGTCGACACTTCGGCGTCCGATCCCCGCAACGTGGTCGTGTACACCGTGGCCGCCGACGGCTCTGACCGGCGAGATCTGGTGGTGCGGGACGCGGAGGGGCGTCTCAAGCTTGCGGACAACTTACAACAAGCCGAAATCGCCGCACGACAGGCAGGGGTCGCCAGCTGCGACTCCGGGACGGCCGTCCCCGAGCCGGCGGCCAATCCCGATTTGGTGCGCGACTGCGAGACGCTGCTGCGGGTGCGGGATGCGCTCCGCGGAACCGCCGAGTTGAATTGGTCCGCCAACCGCCCCATCGGCGATTGGGACGGCCTGTACGTCGCCGGGTGGCCGCGACGACTCATCGCAATCTCCCTCAGCGGCTTGACCGGGAAGATTCCACCGGAGCTGGGTGAGCTCATCCACCTGCGACGGCTGGAGTTGCGTGGGAACGCTTTCGGCGGAGCGATCCCTCCCGAATTGGGCCGGTTGACGCAGCTTGCGCGGCTGGCATTGTCCAACAACGCCTTGACTGGCGGCATTCCGCCCGAATTGAGTGCGCTGACACGTCTCGTCGAATTGCGGCTAGACGCCAACAACCTCGAAGGCCCCGTTCCGCCACCGTTGGGCCGGCTGGTGCGCTTGACGGCACTGCGCCTCGACGGCAATCAGTTGACGGGGCCCATCCCGCGGGACCTGGGCCAACTCGCCAACTTGAAGCAACTGAATCTCTCCGACAATCGCCTGACCGGCGCGATCCCGGCGGAACTGGGCCAGTTGGGGAGCCTTGAGAAGCTGGACTTAAGTCGCAACCAGTTGTCCGGCCCGATACCACCCGGGTTTGGCCAACTCGCAACGGTGACCACGTTGAACCTGTCCAGCAACCAGTTGACCGGCGCGATCCCGCCCGAACTCGGCCAGTTGAGCTTGTGGCAGCTATTCCTCGGTGAGAATCAACTAACCGGCTGCATCCCAGCAGCATTGCAGGGGATTCAATACCACGATCTCCCCACTCTCGGGCTTCTGGAGTGCGAGTGATGGTCGTTGAGCCTGCGCGCCGCAATCATGACGCGCACCGAACCAGTTCGAGCAGCATGATCTTGGGCACGGGATCGTCCGGTAGATGCGGATCGACAGGATTGGGCCGGGCGTCCACCAGGCTGCGCAGCAGGAATCCCTGTTCCTGAAACGCCGACATCAGGTCCTCGAACGGCCGGTAGTAGAACGGGACTTCATACCGGGCTTGCTCCGTGCCGAACGTTTGGGTGAGCGCTCCCGACTTGAAGTAGTCGTCGACCTTGCCCCTGGCGGCGACCGCGTAGGGGTTGTTCAGCGAGGCGAGGAGGCGACCGTCGGGCTCGAGGGCGTCGGCAATCGCGGCCAGCACGCCCATGAGGTCCTCGCAGTCTTCGAGCACCATGTTGGCGGTCGCGATTTCAAATGATTGGCGGTGCGACGGCAATCCCTCGGCCAGGTCCGCCTCGATGAACTCGATGGCGTCGCGATCCTGGTCCTTGTGGGTCCGTGCGAGGTGCAAGAGCCGAGGCGAGATATCAACACCGACGACTTCTGCCCCGTGCCGCGCGAACAAGCGGGACACATGGCCCTCGCCGCAACCCGCGTCCAGGACCCTCTGGCCCGACACGTCGCCCGCCATCTCGAGGAGGCAGTGGGCAAGGTGGTCGAGAAACTGCTTGAGTGAGCCCCGGCGCACTTGATCCGCGTACCAATCGGCGATGGGATCGTATGCGGCCATCACGGCGAATCGGGCCGAACCAACAGTGCGACTCGGGATTGTTGAGCCGAATTCGGCCTGTCTACCGGCACCCATCGGTTCAGCACGATCAAGTCAGAGCGCTCACGTCGGTCCAGCTCGGGTCACGCGGATCGAAAGGCGCCCACTCGAACGCAATGCGCCAGCGGGCGAATCCGGACAGCGGACCGCCGCCATCGGTGAGCACGCAAATCCCCTGGTACCACGGACCCGGACCATCGCCGGGCAGGTATCCGGAGCTGCGAACCACGAGCGCCGCCCGACCATTCGGCAACGAAATGCGAAGGAGCGTGGGCCCTGGGGTGTGGCCGCACAAGATGAGATCGGCCGACGCGACGCCTTCGCAAGAAAGCGCCGCATTGATCTCTTGATCGGTGAACGCGGGCGTGAACGCCGGGTCCGTGTCCCAGATCGTGGCGAACGGATTGCCGGGCATGCCATGGCACACAAACACGTCGCCTTCCCGCGCTCCGTTTAGCGATAGCTCCGCTGGCAGCGCCCGCAGCCATTCGAGGTCCGTGGCGTTGATTTGAGCCTGGCCTCGTTCGATGTGCGAGAGGAAGTAGTCCGGCGAGTCCGGCCGACGCCGGCGGGCGGCGACGGTCGAGTCCCAACGAGCCGTTCCCCAGTCGCGCAGATAGGCCTCGTTGTTGCCATGGATGACGTCGACACCCTCCGCGCGCAAGAGATCCATCGTTTCGCCCGGCGGGTCGGGCGAAAACGGCGCGGTCAGAAGGTCGCCGCAATGCACGATGCGGTCCGGGGCATGGCGCCGGCACGCCTCGATCGCAGCTTCGAGGCCCGGCACGAAGCCGTGCGTGTCACCGATCAGGCATATCCGCATGCCGCGCACCACAAGACGCTGCCGAGCACAAGCCCCGCCTGCGCAAGTCTACGGATGGCGCTCCGCGTCAATCGTTCGACTGCGGCGTCGCGCCTACTGTGGAAGAGCCCGGCCTACACGTGGACGTAAAGCTCGCCGTCGTCAACTTCGACGGTGTATGACCTGAGCCGCTCGCCCAGACCCCTGATGCGCTCTCCGGTGTCGAGGTCGAACTCGACCTGGTGCCAGGGGCACAGCAGCACGCGACCGTCGAGGACCCACTCCAGCTGCCAGTCGGTGTCCGCGGATCCCATCAGCGTGCCGCTGATCGCGCCTTCGCAGGCAGGTCCCAACTGATGCGGACAGCGGTTGCGGTAGGCCCGGAAATTGCCGTTGACGTTGAAGACGCCGATCTCGAAGTTGCGGTGCTTGACGAAGGTGCGCTCGCCCGGCGCCAGAGCGTCGGCGGGTCCCGCGGATATGCGCGCCATCGGAACTAGGTGGCCCGCACGGGCGCATCGATGCCGAACAGCGCCAGCGCGTTCTCGCCCATGATCTTCCGCTTCACGTCCGCCGGGAACGGCATGTTGAGCACCTGCCGCGGATGATCGAAGTCATGGTGGGGCCAGTCGGACGCGAACAAAACCTGGTCGGCGCCGTCGAACATGTCGAGCATCGTCACCAGGTCCTGGGGACGCTCAGGCTCCTCGATCGGCTGGGTCGAGAAGTAGAACTTTCGGATGTAGTGACTCGGCGGATGTTCGAGCAGGGGCGCCATCGAGCGGTATTCGTGGTACTCCTTGTCCAGCCGCCACATCGTAAAGGGCACCCACGAGATGCCGCCTTCGGTGAAGACGATGCGCAGGTCGGGAAATCGCGCCGGGATGGCCGATTCGAGCATGCTGAACATGTTCGCCATCAGGGCAAACTCGTGCTGGATCGGGTGGCGGAAGAGAATCGTGCGGAACTGCTCGACGTTGAATGGGAACGCGGCGTGAATCAGGCCCACGCTGTGGAGCATTACCGGCAGGGCCATCTCGGCGGCCGCCTCGAAGATCGGGGTGTACCGGCTGTTGCCCCAAAGCGGGTTGACGCCGGCCGTCGGCAGGTACACGCCGACAAACTCATCCAGCGCGCCGTAGCGGCGAATCTCGCGCGCGGCGTCCTCCGGGTCCTGCGGCGCGGCGACCACGGCGCCGTAGAGCCCGTCGGCGCGGCTGACCCACTTCTCGGCC
>DAOUKN010000143.1:0-5885 GCA_034421255.1 Chloroflexota bacterium
GGCGGCCAGGTGATTGAAGATGCGCATCCCGTGGCCCCACTCCTCGGTGCTCTGCGCCCGCATCCAGCCGGCGAAGCCGTCGAGATCGAGGGACTCGAAGTAGGCCGCCATCCCCAGGTAGATGTAGGAGGCGTTGAATTCATGGGTGATCTGCGCATTGAGCGCATCGGCCAGGTCGTCGTTCATGGGCATATACGTGGCTCCTGGAATGAGGGCGGGATTATTCGATTTTAGGCAATGGGAGCCTCGTGGCGGAAGCTCGGTCGCAGCCCGGCGCGCGTTCGGACGCGCCAGACGCACCGAATGTCACCACAGGCACAGCGCCATCGCGAATCCCGTGCAGTCAACGCCCAGCCGACACCCGCAACGATTGGTTATCTGTGCCGGAATGTCGCGTTCGGCGCCGGGGGGCGGGTCGAGATCCCGCGCCCACGCGAGGGCCGCGTTAAGCCCTCGCAGATTTTGGGCGAAGTCGGGATCGGTGTAGTTGGTGAGCTCCACGTCTACGGCGTGAATGCCCTGGTTGGCGAGGTAGTCCGTCGCCTGGCCGCTGAGGGGATAGGCCGTCCATTCCGTGAGATAGAGGTATTGAGCCGCGATCGCGATCACGCGCGCAAGCTCGGCCGAGCCGCCGTCGTCGCCATGGCCCGCGACGACCAAGGCGCCCCGACTGTGGTAGAAGATCGCCGCGACAAACGGCCGGTCGACGAGATAGCGCGCGAGCAGGCGGGTTTCAGGCTC
This sequence comes from Chloroflexota bacterium, assembly GCA_034421255.1. GTDB lineage: Bacteria > Chloroflexota > UBA11872 > UBA11872 > UBA11872 > JAJECS01. The sequence continues at coordinate 742 of DAOUKN010000143.1, forward strand.
CGAGAACGGCTCGGTGCCGCCGCCGCCAACGACCAGACCCGACGGACCGTAGCTGTCGGGCTGCCAGTTCGAGTCCCAGTTGCGATTGAGGTCCACGCCGTTCGCGTTCTCGCGCGTGCCTGCCACGGCGCCGTCGGGATTGAGGTCGGGGATGAACGCCACGCCGACGCCATCGGGGATCAGATCAATATTGGCCTGGAAGTGTTCGAGCAGCAGATTGACCAGGTCGGTCGTGTTCGCCTCGTTGCCCTGATGAATGCCGCCGATAACGGCAACCCAGCGGGGGCCATCGCCAAGCTCGACGAGGTTGATGGGACGCCCTTGCACCGAGCGGGTCAACTCCAGAGAGTTCCCCACCGTGTCGTGCGCCTCGTCGGTCGAGGTCGGCGGAGCGGTTGGCTCCGGCGGCGGCTCCTTGGTTGGCGGCGTGACCTCCGACGCCGCGGCGCGCTCGGGTGGCGGCGGAAGCTCGTCCGACGCGGCAAGGCTCACGGAGGCGCTACCGGTCGCCAGGAGGCCGGCCGTGCACAGGATCGCGACCATCGGGCGGAGGACGCGCCAGCCCGGCCGCCGCGGCCGCCTGGCGCCCATTACGTCCGAAGACCCAACGCCGTCGCCGCGGGACGCCGATGGATGGCAGTCCCGGCAACCTCGGTTGTCGTTCTCATCGTCACGTCAACGCTCCGGCACATTGAGCGCTGGATGCGGCTCGCGGTGGCGAACGCGGCCGCGCACCAACTCCATCGACTTCGGGCCACCGGCGCCAGCAAAGCTCGCTGGTCGGGGCGGCGAGATTTGAACTCGCGACCTCATCGTCCCAAACGATGCGCGCTGCCAGACTGCGCCACGCCCCGCAATTCCTTCGTTCCATCCTAAGAGGGCGCGCGGCCGCTTGGCTAGCGTTCGACGGCGACTAGCCGGCCGGTGCGTCTGGATCCTCGGGCACGTCGGGAGCGCGCGTCACACCCCAGCGCGCGGCGTCTTCGGGGTTTTCGTCGAACCACTCGTTGTACTGCGTCGGAAACCTGGCCTTCGCCACGTCGATGCCGACGACGAACCGGTTGGGCCACGGCACGAAACTGGAGCGGAAGGTCGATCGAGTCTCGTTGCCGTCGGGCCAGACGATCACGCGGGTGAACGCCGCCAGCACGCCGCGCTTGGACCACTCCACCTGCTCCTCAAACTCCGGATCCTCGGTGGGTTCGACGATGCCCTGGTCCGGTGGGGGGTCTTCCCAATCTCGCAATTCGTGATCCACGATCTCCACACGCCGACCGTCATTGACGCCCCAGACCTCGAACGTCAGGGCGCCGAGCGTTTCGTCGGCGAATGCGCGCAGCATGATCGGATGCTCGGTGTCGTTGCGGAACTTGAAGTCGAGGCCGGGACTGAAGATCGTGGCGTCGATCCCAATCGGCGCCGGGCCCATCTCGTAGTAGCGCACGCGATAGAGGTGGGGCCATCGCTCCTCGATCCGAAGCCCGGCGTTCAGGACGGCGCGAAACAGCGTCGTCGACACCTGGCAGATACCGCCCCCGATGCCCTGCTCGGTCTTGTCGGCGAGGATGACGCTGCCTTCAACCCAGCCATGGCGAAGCTCGAATGGCCCGATGCTCTCGAGGAATGAAAATGTTTCGCCGGCCGGCACAACCAGGCCGTCGAGCTTCCTGGCGCCGACGGCGATGTTGTGCAGGCGATAGTCGGGGGACCCCTTGTAGATCGAGTCGCCGATGGCCAGCAGGTCCCGAATGCCGAGTGGATTCTCGGCGAAGTCGGCACCCGTGTTGAGCAGCGTCAGTGGGATGTCGACCACGCGCTCATCGGGCGAGGCCACCGCCCGCTCCATCGCCTGCTCGAGCGCGGCGCGATCCACGATCTGTCCCGGATTGCCCACCTGGAAGGCCCGCACGCGGTTGCGCGCCTCGTCGTACTCGAACACCGAAGGGTGCGGCTCGGCGGCGAGGGTGTCGTCGATGAGCGTGAACAGGTCGTTGAAGCGCGTGAAGTCCAGGGTCGGGGTCAAATCGCTGCCGTTCGCCTGGACGTCGATGGCGGCCCGCAACTCCACGGGTGTGATGGTCCACCCCCGCCCCTTGTGCATCAGCCACAGCGGGGCGCTGGTCATGCGCGTGATCGCGTCGAGCGCCGCGCGCGCGTGGTCGGTGGTATAGGCCGGGACATCCTCCCGGAAGGTCAGCGTGATCACGCGGCCCGGTGGGGTCGGTTGGGCGAGATCGCCGACGGCCCGCACCGCCGCCTCGATATCGACCACGCGGCCGGTCTGGCCGGGACGGACGGCAGCCACGTCGGCTCCCTCCAGGGACACGCTGGCGTCCACGGCCGGCTGATCGAATCCCTGGGCAATGCCGGCCACGTAGGCGCGCAGGACGTTCGGATCGAACGTCGCCGCGACCAGGTCACGATCGACGGTCGCCGGCGGCTCGGAGATCCGACGCGTAATGCCGCCTCCGCCCCGGGCGGCCAGCACGCCGCGAAGGGCGCCCCGATAATCCACCGTGAGGCCGACGTCGGCGGCCGATGGACGCCACATCTGGCCGCCGAGCTCGAAGCTTACGGGGTTGGCCAGATAAGGGGCCCAGTAGGCCTCCAGCCGCGCCACGGCTTCTTCGGGGGACAGTCCGCCCACGTCCACGCCGTCAACCTGCACGCCTGACGGCAACATCCCGTCGTCGCCGCGCAAGAGGGCCGCGACCAGGGCGACGGGAGCGGCCGCCGCGAATCCGGCGACTCCCAGACCAGCCAGGAGCAGCGCGCGCCGCGACGGCGATTGGCCGGAAGCGTCGGCCGTCATGGTCTTCCGCCTCGGAACGACGCGCGTCTGTTGGTTGCAGCCATACCGAGTATCAAGATTGCCCGATCATATCAGCGGCCTTCCGTGAGGGAACCGACATGCGCCGGGCCGTGGCCGCGCCGAGCGCGCGATATGCTCCGCGAATGGCAGCGCGTCGCGGCAGGGTTTCCAGGCGGCGGTCGGGCCCGCCGGTGCGCAGCTGGCGTGAGTCAAAGGCCGCGCGCCGCGCCCGCTCTGCCGAAATCATCCGCCGCCTCCGCGATCTCTACCCAGAGGCCGCGGCCGAGCTGACCTACACCGATCCCTTTCAGTTGCTGCTCGCCGTAATCCTTTCGGCGCAGACCACCGACGTGGCGGTTAACAAGGTGACGCCCACGCTGTTCGCCCGCTACCCAACGGCAGAGGCGTTGGCGTCGGCGCCGCAGGAAGACGTCGAAGACATCGTGCACCCCACCGGGTTCTACCGGCAAAAAGCCAAGTCGATTCGGGCGACTGCCGCCCACCTGGTCGAGGAGTTCGACGGCCAGGTGCCCACGACGATGGAGTCGTTGCTCAAGCTGCGCGGCGTCGCCCGCAAGACCGCCAACGTCGTGCTCGGCGAGGCCTTCGGCATCCCCAGCGGGGTGGTGGTGGACACGCACGTGGCCCGGCTGTCGCAGCGGCTGGGGCTCACGAAGCACGACGACCCGGTGCGGATTGAACGCGACCTGATGGATCTCCTCGAGCGCGACGACTGGATCTTCGCGGGCATCGGGGTGATCTTTCACGGGCGGCGCGTGTGCGAGGCTCGGCAGCCGCAATGCGACACGTGCACGCTCAACGACATCTGCCCCAGCGCCACCACGCCGAACCGGGCGTCGCGGTCGCCTTACGGAGGCGTTGGCAAGACCCGATAGGGACGGGTCTCAGACCCGCCCGACGCCAAGCATTCGGCGCGCCACGTAAACTCAGACCCATAGCCGCACGCCGCAGCGAGACTTGGCATGTTTGACGCGATTCATCACGTGGCCTACGTCGTACCGGACCTCGACCGGGCGCTCGAGCTTTTCCGCGACACGCTGGGCATGGAACCCGAGCAAATCTGGGCGTCCGAGGAAGAAGGCAACCGCTACGCGGCGTTGCGGGTCGGCGACTCAGGCGCGTTCCTGGAGTTGATCTGCCCCACCGATCCGTCGCGCAGCAAGTTCGCGGCCCACCTCGACGAGCACGGCGCCAGCGTGCATCACGTGGCCTTTCGCGACGACGCCATGGACGCCACGCTGGCGACCCTCGAGGGCGATCACGGCATCGACGGCACGGCGCCGATCGTCAGCTCGTCCGGCTGGCGGATAAGTTTCCTCGACACCGACGCCACGCAAGACATGGGATTGCAGCTTGTCGACGGGAGGCATGACAGTGAGTAACGCAATGGCACACGCCAACAGCGCGCCGGCGGCCGGGCCGGTGCCGGCGGCCAAGCAGCGGGGGACCGGCCCGGCGATCTGGCTGGCGGGCGATCCCGAGGACCTGAAGGTGTGGCTGCCCCGCGGCGGCTACGGCATCGTGACCAACACGGTGGTGCTCAACGAGATGGTCCAGAAGTACGGACCGCTCACCGAGCTGGTGAAGCGCTACCTGGACATCACCGACAAGCAGGTGGTGGTGGAGGTTGACGGGCACTCCACGCAGGAGCTTCTCGACGTCTCGCACGTGTTCACGCGCATGTCGGACCGGATCGTCATCAAGATTCCCTGCGCCGTGCACGGCCTCGAAGCATTCAGCGTGCTCAAGGCCGAGGGCGTGGAGACCTTCTGCACCACGTGCTTCTCATTGGGTCAGGCGGCGGCGGTCGCGCAGGCGGGCGCGACGCACATCCTGCCGTTCTGCGAGCCGGTGAAGCAGGTCGGCGGCGACCCCACGAAGCTCGTGCGCGAGTGCGTGGCGATGTTCCGCGGCTGGGAGCAGCGTCCGTACATTACGGCGGCGCTGGTGCGGTCGGTCGACACCGCCATCGCCGCACTGCGCGACGGGGCCGACGGCATCATCATCTTCTGGAACGTCTTCGCCGAGTTGATGGAGCATCCGCTCTCTTCCCAGTGGAACGACATGTTCATGGACGAGTGGGTGCAGATGCACGAGGCCGGGTACCTAGAGGGCGTACCGGTCTCACTTGGCGAGGGCGCGCACGCCTAGGTCGTTCCCCGTGGGCAATGCCACGCTGCGGGTGCGGCGTGTCGGTCCGCGCGTTGTGGCGCCGGACGGCGTTCCCGTGTGGCCGGTCGATCTGGCGCCCGCGCGCCATATGACGCTTGCCGAGGGGCTGCTCGAGCCCGGCTCGTCGTACCGGCCGCAC
>DAOUKN010000144.1:0-3940 GCA_034421255.1 Chloroflexota bacterium
GCCTTCGCGAATCCAGTCGGTGTAGATCGTCAGCCGCATCACACCGTGCGAAAACAAGCCGCGCAGGTCGGCTTCCACCAGCACGTCGGCGACGCTTTCCGCCTCCGCCGCCGAGCATCCGGCCGCGGCCATCACATCGGCGGCGAACGCCCGCATGATCTGGTGGTCCATGCGCTGGGAATCGGTCACTGCTCCGCCACCACCTCGCCCAAAATTTCCACGCCTCTCTCGATCGCCTGCGGCTCAGTGTGACTGAACGCCAGCCGAATGGCGTGGCGCGTGTCCCCGTCCACTCGAAACTCCGCGCCGCTGCGCACGCGCACGCCGCGCTCGGCGCATTTGCGCACGATCGCCGCCACGTCCCGCGACGGGTCGAATGTGATCCACACGAAGAACCCGCCCGCCGGAGTCTGCCACGTTGCCCGATCCTCGAGATGGCGGTCGAGCGACTCCATGATCAGGTCCCGCTTGTCGCGATAGAACGCCCGCACCCGCGCGATCTGCGACTCCATGTGGTCCTGCATGAACCGCGCCGCGATGGCCGAGGCGAAAGGGCTGGTGCCGCTGTCGGGCTTCAGCCGCAGCACCCGGTCGATCAGCGGCGCCGAGCTGGCCATCCAGCCGAGGCGAATGCCGGCCCCCAGGATCTTGGAGAAGGTGCCGGTGCGCACCACGAGCCCGCTGCCGCCGTCCAGCTCCAGCAGCGACGGCACCCGCTCGCCCTCATAGCGCAGCTCGTAGTAGGCGTCGTCCTCGAGAATCGGCACGCCTTCCGCGCGGCAGACGTCGAGGAGCTCGCGGCGGCGGGCCACGCCGGTGGTCAGGCCCATCGGGTTCTGAAACGTCGGCATGGTGTAGAAGACGAACGGCCGGTCGAGCGCGCGGGCATGCCGCGCGACCGCCTCCGGCTGCGGGCCGTGGTCGTCGAATGGAATGTGGTCGACGCGACCGGTCAGCCGGCGCGCGGGAATGGCGCCGTACGACACCTCATCCATGGCCAACGGCCCGTCGAGGTCGGTGAACGTCCGCAACATCAGGTCGATCGCCTGGCTGGAGCCGTTGGTGATCGCGATCTGGTCGCGGTCCAAGTCCAACCCTTCGTAGTGCCGCAGCTTGGCCCGGACCACGTCGATCAGCTCCGCCGCGCCCTCGGTGTGCGTATACAGCAGGGCCTTGGGATTGCCGGGCAGCGCGGCTCGCGCCGCTTCCGCCAGTTCTTCCAGCGGCAGCACGTCGACCGCCGGCTGACCCACCGTCAGGTCCGCCACCATGGGACCGCTCGACCGCTCCGGCGTGACCATCGCGCTGCCGCGCCCACGCCGCCGACCGGCGGCGCTCAGCGACGGCTCGAAATCAAATGGTTCCGGCAGCAGGGTTCGCCTCAGGTGACAGCACAGCGCGCGGCGTCATCGTGGCACACGGGAGCTTCTCTGGCGTCAGTCCAACGCCCTCTCCCACGGGGGAGAGGGTCGGGGTGAGGGGTCGCCCCGATCCGGTCGATTGCCCGTGCGACAAGCGCAGGGCGAACAGGTTGGCGCAGGAGTTTTTATACGTGTTCGGGGTTTAACTTCGACCACGAAATAACATCCCGTAGTAGGGGCGACGCATGCATCGCCCCTACGCCATGCCGACCGGTCCACAAAACCGCGCCGGGTAGAATTGGGCTCGGCTCCCCTTGTTGAGAGGCTTGCTGCATTGCCCAACCGCTATCCCGACGAAGATTCCGGCGTCTGGGTCACGCAGTGTGATTCCTGGGATGACTTCATGCAGGCGCTGCGAGTCACGGGAAACAAGCCAATTGCCTACCGTATCTATCGGGGACATGCCCATCGTGACTGGCGCCTCGCGTCTGCCTGGGAAAGGCGTCTCGCCCATGAGAATCGAGGCACTTCCCACAACCACGACTCAGAATCCGAAATCGATGATGGATACAAGACCTTCCATAGCCGCCGGCACCACCGGGCCGTCAGCTACGAGCAAATCCGCGATAAAGAGCTCAATCAATTCAAGCGGTGGGCAGCGGCAATGCCTGAGATACCGCTAAGCAAAACTGATCCTGACGTGGATTGGTGGACGTTTGGCAGGCACTATGGATTGAATACGCCTCTGCTCGATTGGTCTTGGAGCCCGTTCATTGCCGCATTCTGGGCCTTCGCCGATCGGATGACTCGAGAGAATCCTCATCTAGGGGGTCCTAGTCCTCAATGGCCGACGGCTTCACAGTCCCCGGTAGTCGTCTGGGAGCTTTCTCGCAAGGACGATACCTTTGTCGACGAGGAATTTTCTCTTATTGATAATGTCAGATATGAGCTTCACCGACAGCGCGCTCAGCAAGGTATATTTACATGGCTTGAGCATGATAAGCATATCGATATTGAAAGCTATCTAGCGTGGAGAAATCTAGGTCATGTTCTCGAGCGATACGAGATTCCGTATGGCAGCAGCGTGGGCGATGCAATCTCCGACCTGATGCGTATGAACATCCACTATGGAACTGTTTATCCTGACCCTGAAGGCGCTGCAAAGCAGGCGAACTTAGGCATCAATTGGTACTTACTTGGTCTAATGAAGGGCGAGTATTTCGACCCCTCCGATTCCAAGCTTCCGAACAACAGCTAAACCAAAGTGCCATCCCCAAACCCCTTCCGCGCCTACGTCCGGGAGCTGCGTGAGAAGCTCGACCTGGGCAATGCCACGGAACACACGCACCGGCCGGCGCTGGAGCGGCTGCTTGAAGCCGCAGATCGCGATGTAGAGGCCACCAATGAGCCGCGGCACATCGACTGTGGCGCCCCGGACTTCGTGGTTACCAAGAGGTCCGCCGGCCATTCGACAATCGGCTACTTGGAGGCCAAGGACGTCTTTACCGATCTGAGCGCCATTGAGCGCGACAGCAACCGACGCAACCCAAGCACGAACAACGGTCAACAACCACAGCGCTACCGCCGTTCCCTGCCCAATCTGGTGCTTACCAACTACACCGAGTTCCGCTGGTACGTCGATGGCGAACGATTGAGGACGGCCCAGTTGGCGGCGGACACCATGGGCGGGCTGACCCTGGATCGGCGCGGAGAGCAGACACTACGCGAACTGCTTGTCGCGTTCTTCCAGCAACCCATCGAGCCGGTGGGCAGCGCCCAGGAGCTAGCCAAGCGCATGGCGCGCATCGCGCACATGATCCGTGACATCGTGGGGAAGGGGTTCGAGCAGCAAGAGCTTTCTCAGGACGTGCGCGACCTCTATGAGGCCTCAGGGCAGGCGCTGATCCCGGAACTGGCCGAGGACACCTTCGCCGACATGTTCGCCCAGACCCTGGCCTATGGCTTGTTCGCCGCGCGAGTCAACCACGAGTCCGGTCCCTTCCGGTGGCAGGACGCCGCCCACGACATTCCCGCCGCCAATCCGTTCATTCGGCGAGTCTTCGACCTCGTGACCGGGACCGACCTCAACGAGGAACCATTCGCTAGCTTCGTGGACGACCTAGCGCAGTTGCTCGGAACCGCCGACTTGGAAGCAGTACTGGCGGACTTCGGCCGGCGCGGCGTGCGCCAAGACCCAATCATGCACTTTTACGAGACCTTTCTAGAGGCGTACGACCCGGAGGTGCGCGAGCGGCGCGGTGTCTACTACACGCCGGAGCCGGTCATCTCCTACATCGTGCGCTCGGTGGACCACCTGCTGCGGGAGCGGTTCGGCTGCCCGGAGGGCTTGGCGGACCATGGGAAGGCGCGTTACCGCGACGACGGCGGAGCGGAGCGTGAGGCACACCGCGTGCTGGTGCTCGACCCCGCCTGCGGCACCGGCTCGTTCCTCTATGCGGTCGTCGACCATATCCGCGAGCACTACCGGTCCAGCGGCCGGGCGGGCATGTGGACCGGCTACGTCAAGGACCACCTGCTGCCTCGATTGTTCGGCTTCGAGCTGCTCATGGCGGCCTACG
>DAOUKN010000145.1:0-7668 GCA_034421255.1 Chloroflexota bacterium
ATCCGGCGCTTCGGCTTCACAGAGCGGCAGGCCGAGCTCGTCCACGTCGTTCCGCGAGACCTCCGCCAACGCCACGGGCACACAGCCGGTGAACTGGTTCCCCGTGAGTCCCAAATAGCGCAGCGCGGCGAGATTTTCCAGTTCAAGCGGAATCTCGCCGGTCAGTTCGTTGTTGTGCAGGTCCAGCCATTCCAGGCTGGCGAGGTTGGCTAGCTCAGACGGGATATCGCCGGTCAAGTGGTTGCCGTGCAGGTCCAGATACCGAAGGTTGGCGAGATTGCCCAGTTCAGGCGGAATCTCGCCGGTCAAGCGGTTTCTGTGCAACCACAACTCTTCCAGGTTGACGAGGTTGCCCAACTCGGGCGGAATCGCACCCGCCAGCCGGTTACGGTCGAAGTCCAGTTGCACCAGATTGGTGAGGTTGCCCAGCTCGGGCGGAATTTCGCCCTCCAGCCGATTGCCCCAGAAGATCATCCGGGTCAGGTTGGTGAGGTTGCCCAGTTCGGGTGGGATGACGCCGCTCAACTGATTGAACGCGAAGTCAAGGTAGGTGAGGTCGGTGAGATTGCCCAAGACGGGCGGGATTGGACCGCTCAACTGGTTCAACCTGAGGCGCAGTTCAACCAACTGGGTGAGGTTGCCCAACTCCGGCGGGATCGACCCGTGCAACTGGTTGGCGACGAGGCTCAGCGCTTTCAGGTTCCGAAGGCTGCCAATTTGGGGCGGAATCTCGCCGCGCAGTTGGTTCGCCCAGAGGTTCAGGTTCTCCAAGTCGGTGAGGCGACCGATCTGGGCCGGAATCTCGCCGCCCAACTGGTTCTGCGAGAGGTTCAACCTGATGATGCGGCCGTTGTCGTCCGTGGTGACGCCATACCACTCGCCGAGCGGCGCATCGCTGAGCCAATTGTCGTTCTCGTTCCAGTCGGCACCGTTGGTGGCCTCATAGAGCGTGACCAGGACGGCGCGGACCGAGGTGCCCTCGGGGGCGTAGCTCTGGCCATCACGCAGCGGTCGGGCGGATTGGAAGCTCGGAAACACCTGGTGGCTGTCGAAGGGGTAGATGCGGTCGCGGACGGCGTCGCCGAGGAGGCGCAGCTGGACCGGCTCGGGGCTGCCGGGATGGTGCTCGAGCACCGCGGCTTGGAAGTACTGCCGGATGACGCCGGGTTGAGCGCCCTCAATGCCGAGCATGGCGCCCGGCGCGTCATCGAGACGGGCGTCGGTCTTGGGGAGCCCAAACGCCTGGAGGCCGCCAAGTTCGACGAAGAAGTCCAGGAAGCCGGTGGGGGCGCCGTCAATGGCGAAATTGGACACGCGGTGGCCCCAGGGACCGAGCGACAGGCCGACCTGTTCGCTCACCAGATCGGGCTCGACGCCGAGATCGGGCGCGTCGCCCAGGCCGCCGCCGAGATAGTCCCACACGAGGCGTCGCTCCATGCGCCACATGCCGTCGCGCTCCTGGCAATCGACGACCCCACGCTGGTAGTACTGCGTCAGGCTGCCGGGGCGCTCTTCGATGACTTCGGAGGTGGCGAAGCCCCAGCGCGTGACGCCGCCAGTGGATTCGTAATGGGAGAGGAAGTCGCAGTCGACGCCCACGCCCCCAACGGTCACGCGCAGATCGGGAATGTTGTGGACCAGGTGGTCATCAGGTTGGGTGTGGACGCTTCGCAGCACGACGGCGGAGAGGCTGGCGTCGCTCGCTTCGTCCGGGTGGTCGGCGAAGGTGGGCGCGGCGAAGGCGATGACAGCAAGCAGCACCGCGAACAGCAGGGCGCCGACGCGGCGCAGCAGGATGGTCATGGAACAAGGTCTCCTTGGACTCTAGCCTCGCAGCCTGAGCAGCTTTTCCAACTGTGCCTGTCGAGTGTCATGTTGACAAAAGCTCGCAGCTAGAAGGCCGATTTCCGCTGGCGCGGAGGCCGGGAGATGGTGCGCCGAATATCCCGCCGTTGAACATCCCCGACCCGACCTGAAACACCTGCCGCGCCAGCGCCGAGCGCGTGGGATTCGCACCCCACGAGGAGAACGTCGTCGCTCGCGATGCATCCCAGCCGAGTTAGGCGGATTCAATTTCGCCGGGGTGGAGGGGCGGGTTTGAAACCCGCCCCTACTCGAGCAGGGCCTAAACCTCGGTCGGGCCCTCCGACTCCTCGGTGTCCTCCATGTCATCCATCTCTTCGACTTCACAGAGCGGTAGGCCAACCTCGTTCAAGTCGCTTCTGGGAGTCGCCGCCAACGCCGCAGGCACGCAGCCGGTGAGCTGATTGCCCGCGAGATACAAGCTTCGCAGGCTGCCGAGGTCGCCCAACTCGCGCGGAATCTCACCGGTCAGTGTGTTGTGGCTTAAACCCAGCACTTGCAGGCTGGTGAGGCTGCCCAGCTCAGGCGGAATCTCACCGGTCAACCGGTTGACACGCAGCCATAGCTCTTCGAGGTTGACGAGGTTGCCCAGCTCGGGCGGAATCGGGCCGCTGAGCCGGTTGGTGTCCAGGTCCAGCTGTTCCAATTTGGTGAGGTTGCCCAACTCGGGCGGAATCGGGCCCGTCAACCGGTTGCTCCAGAAGGTCAGCCAGACCAGGTTGGTGAGGTTGCCCAACTCGGCTGGGATTTCGCCGCTGAGCTGGTTCAGGGTGAAGTCCAAGTGGGTGGCCGTCGAGAGGTTGCCCAACTCGCGCGGAATCTCGCCGGTCAGCTCATTGATGCCCAGCGCCGCCCACTCCAGGCTGGCCATGTCGCCCATCTCGGCGGGGATGGACCCGCTGAACTGATTGGCCCACAAGGAGAGATGGGTCACGTTGTCCAGGTTGCCGATCTCGGGCGGGATCTCGCCTTGCAGCTGATTGCCTTGGACGTTCAGGTTCACGAGGCCGGTGAGCTGGCCAATCTCGGGCGGGAGCGTGCCCTGCAACTGGTTCTGCGAGAGGTTCAACCTGACGACTCGGTCGTGGGCGTCCGTGGTGACGCCGAACCACTCGCCGAGCGGCGCGTCGCTGAGCCAGTTCCCGTTCTTGTTCCAGTCGGGGCCGTTCGTTGCATGGTAGATCGCGACCAACGCATCACGCTGAACCGCCACGTAGGCGTCGTGGTCGCCGTTGGTGGCTCCGTAGAGCATGGCCAGCGCGGCCCCGCCGGAGACGCTCTCGGGCGAGTAGGCCTCGCCGTCGCTCAGGGGCCCGGCCGCCTGGAAGCTCTCGAACACCTGGTGGCTGCTATAGGGGTAGTGGCGGTCGCGGACGGCGTCGCCCAGCAGGCGCAACTGCACCGGCTGGTTCCGGCCCGGGCGGAATTCGAACACCGCGGCCTGGAAGTATTGGCGGATGATGCCGGGTTGGGCGCCCGCGATGCCGAGCGCGGCGCCCGGATGGTCGTCCAGCCGAGCATCGCTCTTCGGCAGCCCAAACGCCTGCAGGCCGCCGAGCGCGGTGTAGAAGTCCAGGAATCCGGTGGGGGTGCCGTCAACGGCAAAATTGGAGATGCGGTGTCCCCACGGCCCCATCGGCCGGCCGGGCTGCTCGCTCAGCAGGTCGGGCTCGACGCCGAGGTCGGGCGCGCCGCTCAGGCCGCCGCCGATGTAGTCCCACACCAGCCGCCGTTCCATGCGCCAAACGCCGTCACGCTGCTGGCAATCCGCGACGCCGCGTTGGTAGTACTGCGTCAGACTGCCGGGCGATTCCTCGACGACCTCGGAGGTGGCGAAGCCCCAGCGAATGATCCCGCCGGTCGACTCGTAGTGCGAGAGGAAGTTGCAGTCGACCTCCCCGTCCCCAACCGTCACGCGCAGGTCCGGGATGTTGTGCGTGAGGTGAGCGTCGGGCTCGGCGAACACGCTCCGCGTCACGACGGCGGAGAGGCCGTCGTGCGAGTCGGCAAAGGTGGGTGCGGCCGCGGCGATGCCGGCAGCGAGCAGCGCAAACAGCAGGGCGCCGAGGCGTATGGGACGCAGCGAAATGGTCATGATAATGGGATTCCTTTGGACTCCAGCCTCGCGGCCTGAGCAGCTTCTGCAACTGTGCCTGTCGAGTGCCTTGTTGACAAGAGATTGCAGCGTGCAGTGTTCCGCCCCAGGGCGCATGTGTGGGCCGCTGCGTATGATGCGGATCGGCTGTGCCGGTGGCGCTGCCTTGAACGACCTGAGGAACGCATGCCGACGTTTTCCGCCGAACCCCTGACCGCCGCCACGGCGCGGATTCTGGAAGCCGCGGGGACGCCCGCGAAGGCATCCGCCAAGATCGCGACGTGGCTGGTGCGCGCCGATCTGTCGGGGCATCCCTCGCACGGCGTGATCCGCATCCCCGACTACATCGACCGCATCCGCCAGGGCGCGTTTATCCCGGCGGTGGGCCCGGTGGTGGCATCCGAATCCGACACCACGGTCTTGCTGGACGCACAGTATGGATTCGGTCACCTGGCGGCGGAAGATCTGACGCTACGCCTGGCGGCGAAAGCCAAGACCTCGCGCGTGGCCATCGGCGGCATCTTCCACTGCAACCACATTGGGCGCCTCGGTGAGTGGGCCGAGTTGGCGGCCGATCTGGGCGTGGTCTACCTCATGGCCGCGGGCGGGCCGGGCACGATGCGGGCGGCGCCGTTCGGCGGCGCCGAGGGGCGCTTGAGCACGAATCCGATGGCCTTTGGCGCGCCGGCGGCAGACGCCGATCCGCTGATCGTCGACTTTGCCACCACGGCCACCGCCGAGGGCAAGGTGCGGGTGGCGCTGGCCAAGTGCACGCAGTTGCCGCCCGGCCAGATCCTGGACGGCGACGGGCAGCCGTCAACGGAGCCGGGCGACCTCTACGACGGCGGCGTGCTGCTCCACATGGCGGGTCACAAGGGCTACGGCCTTTCGCTGATGACGGAAATCCTGGCTGCCAATCTCACCGGCGCCATCAACCCGGAGATCAACGTGCGCATCGGCACGTTCGCCATGGCAATCGACACCAACGCCTTCGACCGAGGCGACGGCTACGACGCCGCCTCCCGCGACACGTTCGATCGCATGCGAAACACGCGCCCGGCCGCCGGCTTCGACGAGGTGCTGATTCCGGGCGACGTCGAGCGTCGCTCGCGGGAGAAGCTCAGCACGGCCGGCCTGCCGGTGGCCGAGGCGACGTGGACGGCGATCCTGGACACCGCCGACAGCCTGGGGCTGGATCGAGACGGGCTTGACGCCCTAGCCCGGGGCGCCGCGGCGACGGAAGCGTAGTCACCCTGCGTCATTCCGGCTCCACGCCGTCATTCCGGCGAACGCCGGAATCCAGTCCCCACGCAACCCGACGTCACAGACATCCTTAGTCGGACCGGTCTACGCTGAAATCCCCGTAGGCGGCGCGCAGTCCACCCGCTCGTAGCAGTCTGGATCAAGGTCGTCGAGCAGGGACATGCCGCCAGCGCGGTGGACGATACACAGATCCCGGCTGGATCGCGTGAGCGCGACGTATAGCTGCCCGCGGCGAATGTCGATGGCGGCGCGACCCAGTTCAGGGTCAAGCAGGTAGACCGAGGCAAAGTCCAGCCCTTTCGCCGCATGCACCGTCATCAGCGAGACGCTGGCGCCGTCCGGCGGAGTGTCCCGGTCCACGATCAGGGCTGGCACGCCCACGGCCCGCAGAGCGGCAAGCACGTCATCGCGCCGGCGGTTCGTTCCCGTCAGCACCGCCGTTTGGCCCGCCGCCCGCCCACTCTTTATCTCCTCACGGATCGACCTGACGACGAACGCGAGGCCCTCCTGGTCCGTGGGACACCTGACGAATCGCGGGAGCGGGCCGTCGCGCTGAGACTCAGCCATGGACTCAATCTCACGGCGCATCTCCTGACTCGTCGCATCGACGTTGGCGTAGAGCGAAGCGGCGAGCGCGTGAATCTGGCGGGTCGAGCGGTAGGGGCGGAGTAGGACACGGGCTTGTCCACGCTGCAGATCAAACTCGCGTCTCGCCCAGCGGAAGCGGCCTCGGTAGACCATCTGCGCGGGATCGGCCAGCACGAGCAGGCGCCACTCCTCGCCGGCGACAAGTGCTCGGGCCAGCCGCGCCATGACCGGCGAGCAATCCTGTCCCTCGTCCACGATTACGGCCCGATACCGCGGCGGGTCGGCGTCGGTCGTGAGAGCGTGGCGCCCGCGTTCGATCAAGTCGTCCCAAGTGCCCTTGACATCGCCACGCCGCCGGATGCGCTGGTATAGGTTCCAGACTGCCCGGCGCTGGGGTTGGCGCAGCCGTTTCAAGCCTTCGCTCTCAGGTCGTGTGAGGTCCAAATAGGGCTCAATAACGTCAAACTGGTGGGGGCTGATCACATACGCGATTTCATCGTGCAGGTCTCCCACTGACCATCCGCGCAGTTGGTCCCGCTCGGCCGGCGGCAACCGCGAAAACTCCTCGGCGATCGCTTGCCTTAACCACTGCCCGTTCATGTCGATGGTCGTGGCGACGGCAAATCCCTTGACGCGCGTCTGTAGGTAGCCGTCCGACCAGCCATGGAACGTCTGGACCTCGATCTGCCGTGCGATCTCCGGCGTGGCGAGCGTGTCGATGGTCTTGCGGACGGTCTGCATCAACACCCGGTTGTAGCAGAGATAGAGCACGCCGTTGCGGCCTTGCTCCTGCTGCGACGCCTGGCGCAGCGCGCGCCATATGGCGATTGATGTCTTGCCCGTGCCGGCGCCGGCAGTGACGAACGTCAGCCACCTGCGGCGATGCTCGTCGTATTCCACCAAGTAGCGCTGGTCGTCATCGAGGGCCGCGAAGTAGTGCTCGAAACCTCGCGCCGCCATCTCGTCGAGCACATCAGGGTTTGGCACCGGTATCGGATCCTCGGTCGCGATTCGCGGCACCGGCGCGGGGCCACCCGCGAAGCGGCTCAGGTTGGTCCGCGCGAAGCGAAGTGGGATTTCGCTGCGGTGGCGGTCCGCCCAGTCGTACGCGTCATCGTGGTTGGCGACCCACAGCGCCACGACGCGGGTCTCGTCTCTGGCGAATATCAGCCGGTAGGCCAAGGTGACCCGAGCCGAGCGCACTTCCAGATCGCCGCCGACTCTGTAGAGCAACTCGTCGTGGAGGCCGGGGCTAAAGCGGTCCGCGCAGAGGCGCTGGATCGCCTCGGTCGTCTCCTCGCTTAACCGATCGTCAAGCGGCCTGAGCGCCCGGTCGAAGTCGTGACCGAGAAAGAGGGATACGCCTGCCATGGGCCTCCGCCCTCCCCACCGATCACAGGCTCTGAATACTTTGGGTCGTTCCGACCCGCAGTATATGCGGCGCGGGTTGAGCCTTAGTCGGCCAGGAAGCCCTTGATCCGGTCCAGCGCGGTTTCCAGGGCCTCCATGCTGGTGGCGAAGCTGAGGCGCACGCAGGCGTCGGCACCGAAGTCGCTGCCGGGCACAACGCCGACGTGGGCGTCTTCCAGCAGGCGACCGGCCCACTCGGTCGAGCCGGACACGCCCTTGGCTGCGAACGTGCCGGAGACGTCGGGGAACGCATAGAAGGCGCCGCCCGGCTCGGGGCAGACCACGCCGTCCAGGGCATTGAGGCGGTCGCTGAGGAACTTGCCGCGGCGCTCGAACTCGGCGCGCATGACCTCCACGCAGGATTGGTCGCCGTTCAGCGCGGCGGCCAGCGCGTGCATGGTGAAGGTGGCGCCGCCGCTGGTGGTCTGCGACTGGAGCTTGGCCATGCC
>DAOUKN010000146.1:0-4899 GCA_034421255.1 Chloroflexota bacterium
AGTGCAGGCCTCGGTCGTCGTCGTGACGTGGAATGGACGTGAGCGACTGAGCGAATCGCTGCCGGCCATCGTCGGCCAGCAGAACGTCCGCCACGAAGTCATTCTGGTCGATAACGGCTCGACCGACGGCACGGCGGCCTGGGTCCGAGGCGCGTTTCCATCGGTGCGTGTGATGGAGCTTTCAGCGAACACGGGATTTGCCGCCGGCAACAACCGCGGCTTCGAGTCTGCCCGCGCGCCGCTCATCGCCACCATCAACAACGACGCGATCCCCAATCCGGATTGGCTCGCCAGCCTGGTCAGCGCCGCAACAGCGCATCCGGACGCCGGCATGTTCGCCAGCCGCATGGTCTATCTGCACGATCCCGAAATCATCGACTCTGCCGGCATCAGCCTGGATCCACTGGGCATCGCGTGGGATCGAAACGCCGGGACGCCCGTGCAGGACGACTCCGACGGCGAGGTATTCGGCGCCAGCGCCGGAGCGGCGCTGTATCGGCGCGAGCTGCTCCAGGCAACCGGAGGCTTCGACGAGCGCTTCTTCGCCTATCTGGAGGACGTTGATCTCGCCTGGCGCGCGCGCTGGCTGGGTTGGACGGCGCGGTACGTGACCACGGCGCGGGTTCGCCACATGCACTCGGCCACGTGGGCGGAAGATTCGCCGCTCAAGACGTTCCACCTTGGCCGGAACAAGGTCTGGCTGATCGCCAAGAACTATCCGCTGGGACCGCTGCTGCGCTGGCTGCCGCTGATCCTGGCTTACGACGCCGCGTCGCTGCCGATCACCGTCTGGCGGCAGCGCAGCCTGGCCGCCGTCCGGGGGAGGCTAGCCGGGCTTCGGCGCCTGCCGGAGATTCGGCGCAGCCACGCACACCTTTCAGCGGCTTCCGGCTCCGAAACCGCGGACTCGCCGCGAGCCGCCACCTGGTCCGAACTTCGGGCCGTGATGGAGCCCCTGCGGTCGCCCCTGGCCATCTGGCGCCGTCACCGTGAGCTCCGCCGTGCCCTGCGCTCCTAGCCTGGGCGCCGCTGCTAGACTCCTGCCACCGGGGTGTGGCGCAGTCTGGTAGCGCACCTGAATGGGGTTCAGGAGGTCGCGAGTTCGAATCTCGCCGCCCCGACCAACGACGGCCTGACGCTGCGTCGGCGATGCCCGTCTCACTGCCGACGCTCCCACCACGGAGGCGCCCCAGCATGAGCGATCCCCTACGCGTGGCATTGATCACCGAGCCCACGTCCTGGCATCGGCAGAAGCTGATCGACGCGCTCTCCACCGAGGAAGTCGGCGAGGTCGCCGTCGCCGACGCCACGGGAGCGACCTTCGACGAGGTTCGCGACGGC
The DNA here is from genome assembly GCA_034421255.1 of Chloroflexota bacterium. Lineage (GTDB taxonomy): Bacteria > Chloroflexota > UBA11872 > UBA11872 > UBA11872 > JAJECS01. The sequence goes on from DAOUKN010000146.1 coordinate 1,342, forward strand.
GCCGGTCCCAAGCTGCAAGCGACCTACACCGACCTGGACCGGATGTTCGGCGAGTTCAAGCCCGACGCGGCGCTCATCACCCTGGAGCCCTGGCGCATGCCGGCCGCGATCAAGCAGTCGCTCGAAGCCGGCGTGCACGTCTATCACGAGAAGCCGGGATTCGTGGATATCGAGGACTATCGCGAGATCTACCGGCTCGCGCGCAGCCGCCATCTCCACCTATGCATCGCCTACTCCTCCCGGATGTACCCCGTGGTCCAGGAAGCCCGCCGCATCGTGTCCGAGGGGCTGATCGGCGACCTCTTCTCATTCCAGGCCCACTTCATCTCCGACCAGGAGCGGCTCCGGCAGGATCCGGCGGATCGATTCGAGTACGACCACGCGGCCGGCGGCTGGTTCTTCTCCAAGGAGAAGGGTGGCGGCGGGCACCTGACCATCCTGGGCTGCCACTACCTCGACATGCTTCGCCACATCAGCGGCTCGAACTTCAAGTCGGTCGTCGCCATGTGCAAGAACGTCGGCGGCGAGCCCATGACGGTCGAGGACGCGGCGGCGCTGACCATCGAGTTCGACAACGGCATGATCGGCAACTTCAATTCGGGCTTCTATACCAGCAAGGCCGAATACGCGTCGCAGCGTCACAACGACATCACGATCTGGGGTCGCGATGGCTGGCTGAGCTTCAATCCCGGCGGTGAGGTGGCCGGCGTGCCGTTGCAATGGGCGTCGCACCAGGGCGTTCACGCCAGCGCGCCGCTCAAGACCGTGACCTACGACGCCACCGACAGCACCACCGAGGTCTACCCGCTCCTGGTTCAAGCCTTCCTCCGCGCGTGCCAGGGCGAAGGGCCGTCACCCCTCGCGCCGGAGGACGGCCTGTGGGTCGGCGAATGCACCAAGGCCGCCTACCGGGCCGCTGAGACCGGACGCATTCAGCAGGTGAGCATTCCGGCGGGTTAGCTACTGGGCCTGCGAGCCCTGTGGCCTAGAACTGCCCCGGCGCTGAATCTCGATCCGTTCGTGGTGAGCCAGTCGAACCACGCCCGAGCACACCCTCATTGCCGGCCCGGCGATCAACAATGCGGCGACCGATAGAAGGCCCGCCTACGCCAGCGTGAGCACCACCTCGCCGTCCTCGACGGCGACCGGATAGGTCTTGGCGCGCATGGAGGGGTCGTAGAGCGCGCAGCCGGTGGCGATGTCGAACTCCCAGTTGTGAAACGGGCACTTCAAGATCTCGGCCTCGCGCTCGAAGTCGAAGTGGCCCACGCCGCGCGAGATCACGTGCGGTCGAATCACCCCGCGCCCCAGCGGTCCGCCGGAGTGGGGACAGCGATTGCGCAGCGCATAGAACTGCCCGCCGACGTTGAAGACCATGACGCCGTTTTCCCCGCCCACGGGGACTTCGCGGCGACTTCCCGGCGGCAGGTCGTCGACGCGGCACACGACGTGCCGGCGCGGGCTAGAGGTCGAAGAGTTCACGCGCGGACCCGCCAAAGATGCGAGGGCGCAGGTCGCGCGGAATCATGGCCGCCGCGGCGCGGGGCTCGTCCCAATCCCAGTGCGGAAAGTCGCTGGCGTAGACCAGCATTTCCTCGGCGTGCGCCCAGTCCAGGAAGGTTCCCATGTCCTCGCGGCGCGGCGGCTGCTCCAGCGGCTGGGTGCCCACCCGCACGTGCTCGCGGATGTATTCGCTGGGCAGGCGCTTGACCCACGGCGTGGAGTCCCGCAGGCCCTTCCAGTCGGCGTCGAAGTGCCACAGCAGACCGGGAATCCACCAGGTGTCAACCTCGATGAAGAGCCAGCGAAGCGTCGGGAACTTCTCGAATACGCCCTCGCAGACCAGGCTCACCACGTGCGCCTGGGCGATCTGCGGGCGGGCCATGCGCATCTCGAGGTAGTAGGAGGGATAGCCCGCCGCCGTCGGCGGGTTGGTGACGCCGGCGCCCTCGCCGCCGAAGTGGGTCATCATGACCAGGCCGTGCTCGGCGGCCGCCTCGTAGATCGGGTGATAGAAGCGGTTGCCGTAGGGATGCCGCGCGCCGGCGGGCAGCATCACGGCGACCACGGCGGGATGGTCGCCCAGGCGCCGGATCTCCTCGGCGGCCTGCGCCGGATCGTTGGGACATACCGCCAGCGTCATGCGATAGCGCGGGTCCACGGACACCCAGGTGTCGAGCGTCCAGTCGTTGAAGGCGCGGGCCAACGCCGAGGCGTAGTCCACGTCCGAGATTCCCACGACCCCATAGACGCTGCCACCGGTCAGGATCGCCACGTCTACCTGGTAGGGGTCCAAATGCTCCTGTACCGTGAACTCGGCGAAGTTGGTATCGCGGGTCACCTCCAGGTCGGCGCGATACCCCAGCACGTTGGGCACGTTGGTGTAGCTGAGCTTGGGCAGCATCGGGCCGAAGTCCCGGATCTGCTCCACGTACTGCCGCGGCAGATAGGGAAAAATGTCGTCGATCTCGTGCCAGATGTGGTGGCAGTCGCAATCGACAATGAACGGGGCCAGCTTCGGCCCGCGGGTTGGGGTCGGCGGCGCTTCCGGCTTGACGTCAACGGCGCCCATGGCGCCCTCCGGCGAGCATGTGCGGTTGACCGATGGTAGCCGATGGGCCCTGCCAAGCGCTCGGCGTCAAATGCCGCTTAGCAACCGATTGAATCCGTCGTTCCCGCGGAAGGAAACCGTTGCGTAGCCGTTCCGTCATTCCGGCGGACGCCGGAATCCAGTCCGGTCGAACCTGGAGGCGTACTTGATGCTTGGCATCGGGCGGGCCGCAGACTCGGTTCTACGACGATTCACAAAGGTCTCCGAAAGCGGGAATCCATCCCCACACCGATAGACAAACGAGGTAGGGGCAACCCTCGGAGGGTGTTCCATAGGTCGCCGAATCTGGTCCTTCGACAAGCTCAGGACGAACGGTACAGGTTCAAGCCCGTTCGTGGTGAGCCTGTCGAACCATGAATTCGCGGGTTTGATTGAATGATGAAACAGGCTCCTCGGAGTTGCCCGCTCGCCGCTAGTTGCCCAGCGCCTCCTGCAGATGGCCGAACGTGTCGCGCAGGCGCCGCTGATCGGCCTCCGGCAGCGATCCCCGCAAGAGCGCCGCGACATTGGCGTCGAGATGCTCGGGCCGCGATGTGCCGGTGAGCACCGTGTCGACCGCGTCGTGTTCACGGGCAAAGCGATAGGCGGCGTCAACGACCGACGTCACGTCGCCGCGCACCAGCCATCCCAGCGGATCGTCCGCCGGCACTGCGTCGGCGGGAATCTGCCCGCGTTCGACCAGGTCGGCGATCACCTCGCGCAGGCGGTCCGGGCTCGACAGCGCCCGGCGCACCGCGATCATGATGATCACCCCGATATCGGCGGCCTGGGCGGCGGGAAGCACATGCCGCTCCGCGCCCTGGTGCAGCAGGTTGTAGCCGACCATCAGCGTGTCGAAGTGGTCGTCGGCGATGGCGCGGCGCAGCATGTCGTGCGCGGCGTCGTGGGTGAAGCGCTCGGTGACGCCGATGAAGCGTATCTTCCCGGCAGCCTGCGCGTCCTTGAGA
>DAOUKN010000147.1:0-6239 GCA_034421255.1 Chloroflexota bacterium
ATCGAGCCGGTCGTCCGCGATATCGGCGCTCTCGGCCAGTCGCAGCTCCCAGTCACCCGACCGGGCGCCTGCGCCGCGACCGCTGACGGCAAGACCCTGGGCGACCTGCGCCATGTCACGAATGAATCTATTCATGCCTCGACATTATCACAGAAATAGACTATGTCAAGTGTTTTCGCAAAAAACTCCGCACTTCGTTTCCTAACTTATCATCTCGTCCGGTCGCTTTTTCCGGCCATGCGGCACCCCCGGCGGGATTCGAACCCACGACCGTCGGCTTAGAAGGCCGCTGCTCTGTCCACTGAGCTACGGGGGCGTGTGGTGGTGCCTTCAGCGTGCTGCGAGTTTCCCATAGCCTCGCGCGGCGGCGGCTGAGATGGGCGGCCAGGGCGACGTCGGAGCCGCTGAACGCCTCCCGTCAGTCGTGCCTCACCTCTCTGTGGTGCGTATGGCTAGACTGCGGGCAATGTTCCCGACTGTTGACCGCCCGAGCACCGCCCAACCGTGACGGCATTGCCAACCCCGGCGCAGCGACCGGTGCGGTCCACTGGGGCAGCGGCGGTGAGAGCCCCTGGCACAGAGCCGCCGTCCCCCGTGGACGGGCGCCCCCAGCGCACACCGCGCCTGCCAGAGCCCGAGTAGCGTGAGCGCTCGCGCCACGTCCGAAGTGACCCTCGAGGCCACCGAGGCGTGGTTTCGCAGGCAGGGGATTCCTCACCTCATCGAGGACTACAGCACCCGGCGCGACATCCTGACCCGCACCCTCCCGTTCCTGATGGCCGTGCTGGCGTTGGAAGTGCTGTTTAACTTCAGCCCAGACTGGCCGTGGTGGGCGAACGCGCTCTCGGTCGTCGGTGCGATGGTCGCGCTCACGGCCGTCTGGATGGGAATCAACGCCCTGCGCCGCCGAAAGCTGCTGTCGATGCCGGAGCAGGTCGGTGCGGTGGAAGTTCTCGTGTTCCTGCTGACCGCGCCGGCGCTCACCGGGCTGATCTGGGGGGCGTGGGCCGATGCGGCTCTCGTGCTCGGCATGAACGCCCTGCTGCTGTTGGGCGCCTATCTCACGGTCGGGTTCGCGCTGGTACCCATCCTGCGCTGGGGCGCGAGGCGGCTCATCCGCGACATGCTGGATGTCCTGGGGCTCTTTGCGCGGGCCCTTCCGCTGCTGCTCATGTTCTTGACGTTCCTGTTCATCAACGCCGAGGTATGGCAGGTGGCGGGAACGATCGACTATGGAATCCTCGGCGCCCTGATTGGGCTCTTCGCGCTGGTGACGGTGGCGTTTCTGGTCTTCCGGCTGCCGCTCGAACTCAGCAACCTTGCGATCTTCGAACGCCCCGAACGGGTGCTGGAGCTTGTGGAGGGGACTCCCGCCGCCGGCCTGGTCAACTCGTCCGAGTCGCTGAAGCTGAACGCACCGCTCAGACGCGGGCAATGGGCGAATGTCGGACTCGTCGTGCTCGCCGCGCTGGCGCTGCGAGTCGTGTTTGTCAGCGCCCTTGTGGGAGTGTTCTTCTTCGTCTTCGGGGCCATTGCCATGGACTCGAGCACCATCGCGTCATGGACGCAGAGCGATCCACGAGTCCTGCTGGACCTCGAGTGGCTGGGAAGGACGGTGACCGTGGAGCTGCTGCAGGTAGCCGCCTTCCTGGCCTCGTTCTCGGGTTTCTACTTCACGATCAGCATCCTCACGAACCGCGAGTACCGCGATGAATTCTTCGAAGAAGTGGTGGGCGACGCGCGACGAGCCCTTGCCGTGCGCTCGGTCTATCTCGGCGCGCTCGCGCAGCGTGAGGAAAACGGGAGCTAAGACCCCGACTCCCGACCTTGCCAAGACGCTGTCGCAACGGCGTCTCGGACACTCAGAGTGCTCCTAGCGGAAGCGGTCCTCGAGCGAGCTGACGTTCACGCCCGGGCGGGCGCTGTCGATGAGGGACGCCGTCTCGAACTCGGGTCGCCGGGAGGTCACGCCGTCCTCGAAGGTCGGCAGGTCAATCTGGTAGAGCACGCCGATCGGGATGCGGTCGCCCCACTCGTACGACTTCGCCAGCGCGGCCTGCTGCTTGGCGACGATCTCGTCGAGATTGCTCGGATCGTGCACCTTTCCGTCATAGCCCTCGTCGGCCAGCGAGTAGCTGCGTGGATGCCCGATGTCCCGGCCTCTAAAGAAGTCGATGGTCAGCAAATCGTTGTAGACCGGACACGGTTGCAGGATGTCGATCAGCGCCGTCCCGCGGTGCTCCATGGCCTGCACAATCAGGCCAACCAGCTCGCGCTGCGCCATGGCGTATCCCCGCGCGATGAAGGTGTAGCCCGAGGAAATCGCCAGGCCAATCGGATTCACCGCGTCGATGATGGCCGGCTCCGGCATGCTCTTGACCTGCATCCCGCGCTGCATCGTGGGTGAGGCCTGGCCCTTGGTGAGGCCGTAGACGCCGTTGTTGTGCACCAGGTAGGTGAAGTCGACGTTACGGCGGCCCGAGTTGACGAAATAACCGGCGCCGATGCCGTAACCATCGCCGTCGCCGCCGACCGCCAGCACCTCGAGATCGCGGTTCGCCAGCTTGACGCCGGTCGCCACGTTCAGCACGCGCCCGTGCAGCGTGTGCAGCCCATAGGTGCGCACGTAGTGCGGCAGCTTGCCCGAGCAGCCGATGCCCGACACCACCATCACGTCGTGCGGCGCGCGTCCGCGCTGGGCCAGCGCCTGCTTGACGGCGTTGAGAATGCCGAAATCGCCGCAGCCGCCGCACCAGTCCGGGTGCGAGTCGGTGACGGCAAAGTCTTTCGCGGTCGGAAGCGTTGCTACGGCCATAGCCATCCTTCGGTGCGTTTGGTCGGTTGCCGATCGATCACGTTAGGTGCCTTGGGCCGCCATGGCAGCTTCCGGCGCGGGCACCTGCCGCCGGATTGCCGCCGCGACATCGTCCTGGGAGAACGGCCGGCCGGTGTATTTGAGCACCTTCTCCTCGATCTGAATTCCCGTCTGCTCCGCAACGAGCATGCCGAGCTGGCCCTCGTAGTTGTCCTCCAGCAGCAGGAGGCGATTGGCCCGCTCCAGGATCTCGCGCACGGCTTCGGCCGGGAATGGTCGCAGCAGGCGGATCTGCAGGTTGTTCACACGAATGTCGGACTCACGCTCAACCTGGCGAATCGCGTCGCGAATGGGGCAGCGCGTTGAGCCCCAGGAGACGATGGTCAGGTCGGCGTCCTCCGCTCCATGCAGCGTGAACTGGTCTGACTCGGGAATCTCACGGAGCATTATGTCAAGCTTGCCCATGCGCTTGTCCATCTGCTCGATCCGGTTGTCGATGTCTTCCTCGATCCGACCGCGTTCGGTGTGCTCGTCGCTCGTGGTGACGAACTCGCCGCCGGGCGTGCCCGGCACGGAGCGCGGGCTCACGCCGGAAGCCGTCAGCTTGTGTCGCCGATACGGCTCCGCGCCGTTGGCGTCGCCGGTCCAGACGGCGCCGCGGTCCACCGGCAGCCCCTTCAATCCCAGGCTGTCGACCGTGAAGTGAGAGTTGGCAATGAACTTGTCCGCCAGCACCACCACCGGCACCTGGTAACGGTCGCCCCAGTTGAACGCCAGGTGGGTGTACTGCGCCGCCTCTTCCACGTCTCCCGGCGCAACCACGATATGGGGAAACTCGCCGTGCGCCGGCTGCAGCGCAAACCTGAGGTCTTGCTGCGAGTTGCGCGTCGGCAGGCCCGTGCTCGGACCGCCGCGCTGGTAGAGCACCACCACCGGACCCGGCGCCTCCGTAATTGACGCGAACCCCATGCCCTCGGCCATGAGGGTGAATCCCGGACCGGCGGTTGACGTGGCCGCGCGAACGCCGGCATGCGCCGCGCCAACGGCCATGTTCATGGATGCGACCTCGTCTTCGGCCTGCAGCACCACGATCGGCCAGTCCGCCTGCAGCGCTTCCAGATAGACGCTCTCGTCGGAGGCCGGGGCGATCGGGTAGTAGGTCTGGAACGCGCAGCCGGCGTGCAGCTTGGCGATACCGACGGCCTCGTGCCCGGCGATGAGCATCCGCGCCGGCTGGTCATCGCGGGCATGGAGCGTCTGCGAGAACTTCTCGTCGCCAAGGACATCGTGTGCGGCCTGCCAGGCGTGCTGGAGGACCGAGCGGTTCATCGGCACCAGGTTCTGGTGCCGTTCCGGCAGGCGCTCCGCCACGATTGGCAGCACGCGGTCCACCTCGAAGTCGAGCAACGCGCAGCACGCGCCAATGGGGACCATGTTGGCCATCACCGCGTGGCGCCGGGCGTTGTATTCCACGCCGTGTTCCTCGACCGCTGAGCGCACGATGTCGTCATAGGGCAGGGACAGCAGCCGCACGTCGTCCCGCCCCAGGTTCTCGGCGGTGATGCCGGCCTTCGCGTCGATGACGATCGCGCCGCCGGGCACCACCTCGTGCAGGTGGCCCTTGTGCGACTGGTAGTCCTGGTGCGGGTCGGTGCCGTAGATGGTCTCAGCGTCCAGCGCCAGCAGGACGTCCACTCGCTCCACGTGCGACGTCACAGGCTCATCAGCCGTGCGGATGCGGAAAAAGATGTGCCGGCCGTGGATGTTGGAGTGGTACTCGACGTTGGTGAAAACGAACATGCCCGCCCTGGAACAGGCCTTCATGAAAATCTCTGACATCGGGTTCACGCCGCTACCGGCAGGACCGCCGAACATCAGGGATAGATCACTCGCGGGCATCATCGCTCCTTGCAGGCCACTTGGGATGGCGCGCGCATGCACGCGCCGCGGCGCACTGCGACAAGGTCGCATGCGCTGGTCGTTCTGATTCCATTATCAATGCTTCGGCCCCGCGATGCTAGCGAAGCTGTGCGGCCAGCAAATCGACCGCCTCCCGCGGGGTATCGCCCACGCACACTCCGGCCTCTCGCAGGGCGGCCTCCTTACCCGCGGCCGTTCCCTCCGAGCCCGACACGATGGCGCCCGCGTGCCCCATCCGGCGTTCCGGCGGGGCGGTTTTTCCGGCGATGAAGGCGCTCACCGGCTTCGACACGCGCTCGCTGATGAATCGCGCCGCCTGCTCCTCGTCGCCACCGCCGATCTCACCCAGCAGCACGATTCCGTCCGTCTGGTCGTCCTGTTCATAGAGTTCCAGCACGTCGGTGAAGCGCGTGCCGATGATCGGGTCGCCGCCGATGCCAACCGCCGCGGACTGTCCCAGACCGCTATCGGTCAGGTGCTGCACCACCTCATAGGTCAGCGTGCCGCTGCGGCTGACGACGCCCACGCGGCCCGGCGCGTGAATCTCCCAGGGCATGATGCCCACCTTCACGTTCGCGCCCGGCACCGCGATGCCCGGGCAGTTGGGCCCGATCAAGCGCGATGACGAGACCCGCAGCACCGGCATCACGCGCAGCATGTCAATGGTCGGGATGCCCTCGGTGATGCAGACGATCAGCTCCAAGCCGGCCGCGATGTCTTCCAAGATCGCATCCGCCGCGAACGGCGGCGGCACGAAGATGCACGCGGCATTCGCACCCGTGTCCGAAACCGCCTCCGCCATGGTGTTGAAGACCGGCACGCCGGGCAGGCCGTCGCCCGCGGCTCCCGCGCGACCGGGCGTGACGCCCGCCACGACCACGGTGCCAGCCTCCGCCATGCGCTGGGCGTGGAAGGCGCCCTGTCGCCCCGTGATCCCCTGCACTACCACCCGCGCCGAGGCATCGAGAAGAATGCTCATCGCACGGCCTCCACCGCCAGGCGCGCCGCCGCGTCCATCGACCGCTCGGCCTGGATGCCGGCATCGGCCAGCAGACGCAGACCCTCGGTTTCGTTGGTACCCATCAGGCGCACCACCAGCGGCACGGCGCGGGGCATGATCTCGCGCGCCGCGAGCACTCCTTTGGCCACGTCGTCAGCACGGGTAATCCCGCCGAAGATGTTCACAAAGACGGCGCGGACGTTGGGATCGTCCAAGATGATCGAAAGCGCGGCGCTCACGCGCTCCGCGCCGGCGCCGCCGCCGACGTCCAGGAAATTCGCCGGCTCGCCGCCGTAGTGCTTCACCACGTCCATGGTGGCCATGGCCAGGCCGGCGCCGTTGACCATGCAGCCGATATCGCCGTCGAGCTTGATATAGCTGATGCCGGCGGCACGCGCGCGCGCCTCCGCCGGCTCCTCGGCGGCATCAGCTCGAAGCTGCGCCAGCTCGGGACGACGTCCCAGCGCGTTGTCGTCGATGTTCAGCTTGGCGTCGATGGCCCAC
>DAOUKN010000148.1:0-3209 GCA_034421255.1 Chloroflexota bacterium
CTGCGGAAATCAAGGCCGCGCTCACGCGCGACATTCCGTCCAGCCGCATCCGCACCGGTGACCTGGCGGCACCGGCCGTCGACGGGTTTGAGCCGTCAATGGTCGTCCGGCCCGCGCATCCGGATGAAGCGGCGGCCGTGGTGGCGCGGTGCGACGAGGTGGGCGCCGCGGTCGTCCCGCGCGGGGCCGGCGCCCAGATGGGGCTGGGGAATGTGCCCGAACGCGTGGACGTGGTGCTCGACATGACCGCGCTCGATCGGATCGTGACCTACACGCCGGCGGACCTGACGCTTGGCGTGCAAGCGGGAATCTCGCTGGCCGCGCTGCAGGCGCGCTTGGGCGAGGAGGGCCAACACCTGCCGCTGGACCCGCCATTCGCGGCGTCGGCCACTCTAGGCGGCCTGCTGGCCACCAACACCTCGGGCCCCCGCCGGGTGGCCTCCGGCTCGCTGCGCGACCTGGTGATCGGCGCGGAGACGGCGGGGCCGGACGGCACGATCACTAAGTCCGGCGGCATGGTGGTCAAGAACGTGACCGGCTATGACCTGCACAAGGGTCACATCGGCGCGCTGGGCACGCTCGGCTTGATTACCCGTGTGAATCTCAAGGTGGCGCCGCTGCCGACCAATGAGCGCACGGCGGTCTATGGCTACGCGTCGGCGCTCGACGCCGGGGGCGCGGTCGGGTCGATCGTCGGTCTCGCGGTCTCGCCCACCGGGGTCGATCTCATCGACCGGCGACTGGTCGCGACAGCCGACGTGCCGGACCGTCCCTGGCTGCTGGCCGTGCGCTTCGCGGGGACGGAAGCCGGGGTGGCCGCGCAGCTCGCGATGGTCCACGAGACGCTCGCCTCCAACGGCGCCGCCCCGCACCTGCTGATGGACGACGCGCAGCGCGATTTCTGGCGCGACGCGGTGAGCGTGGCGGAACCGCCGCCCACCGGCGAGCCGTATACGGTGTGCCGCATGAGCGCCCTCTCGTCGCAGATTCCATCGCTTCTCGGGTCCGCAGCGGAGATCGCCGCCGAGCACGGCCTGGACTGGCGGGCGGAGGCCCACGCCGTGAGCGGCGTGGGGCGGGTGCGCTGGACGGACGGCGACGACGACTCGGTCTGCCGCGCCGTCGCCGATCTGCGCGGCGCCGCGCGGATGTTCGACGCGCCGGTGGTGGTTGAAGCGGCGCCGCCCGGCGTCAAACGCCGCTTGGACGTCTGGGGCACGGACCCGTCAAACGCGGCTCACGCGCTCGCGAGCGAGCTGCGGCGCGCATTCGATCCCAACCGCACCCTCAACCCGGGACGCTTCCTGGCGGACGCCGCATGAGCGTGGCCGCGCCGCGGGTCGGCTTCAGCACCGACGACGCGCCCGATGCCGCCACCATCGCCACCTGCGTGCACTGCGGCCTGTGCCTCAACGAGTGCCCCACGTATCGCGTGCTGCGGCTGGAGATGGATTCGCCTCGGGGGCGCATTCAGCTCACCAAGGCGGTGTCCGACGGGCACATGTCCCTCACCAGCCCAACCTTTCTGAAGCACACCTTCCGCTGCCTGGATTGCCGTGCCTGCGAGACGGCCTGTCCCTCGGGCGTGAAGTACGGCGAGATCATCGAAGACGTGCGGGCGCAGACGGTGCAGGCCGGGCTGCTGCCGAAGGCGCGCCGCATGGCCGACCTTGTGCTGCGGCACGTCTTCACCCGACCGCGGGCGCTGCGGCTGCTGGGACAAGGCCTGCGGCTGTATCAGCGCAGCGGCCTGCAGTGGCTGGTGCGCCGCAGCCGGCTGCTGCACGCACTGGCGCCGCCGCTGGCGCGGCTCGATGAGATGTCTCCGCCAATGTCCGCGCAATTCCTGCAAGCCAGCGACCTGCGCTTCGTGCCCGCCGAGGGCGAGCGCCACCACACCGTGGCTTTCCTCACCGGCTGCATCATGTCGCTGTCGCTCGCCGAGGCCCACCGCGCCTCGCTGCGGGTGCTGGCGCGCGCCGGCTGCGACGTTCACATTCCCGAGCACCAGCAGTGCTGCGGCGCGCTGCACGTGCATGGCGGCGCGCGCGAAACCGCCCGCGACCTGGCCCGGCGCAACATCGACGCCTTCGCGGCGGACGCCTACGACGCCATCGTGGTCAACTCCGCCGGCTGCGGCTCGACCCTTAAGGAGTACGGTCACCTGTTGGCCGGCGACCCCGTCTACGGCCAGCGGGCGCGTGCCTTTGTCGCCAAGGTCCGTGATTTCTCCGAGTTCCTGGCGGAGATCGGGGCGCCCGGCGGATCAGCCGCGGTCGAGCGCGAGGTGATCTACCAGGACGCCTGTCACCTGGTGCACGCGCAAGGCATCTCGCAGCAGCCCCGAGACCTTATCGACGCCATTCCCGGCGTCACGCTGGTCGAAACGGCCAACCCCACGATCTGCTGCGGCGCCGCGGGCCTCTACAGCGCCACCGACACGGACGTGTCGCTGCAAATCCTCGACGAGAAGCTCGACGCGATCGAGGCCACCGGCGCGCGAACCATCGTTTCGGGCAATCCGGGCTGCATCCTGCACCTTCGCACCGGCGCGCGGCGCAGGGGTCTCGACCTCCAAGTGATGCACCTCGCCGAGTTCTTGGACTCGGCGAACGCCGCGGAGTAACCGCGGGCGTCAGCCCGCGAGCGCCTCCTTGACCAGCGGATAGATCTCGCCTGGCTTGGCGTGCCGCTTCAACGCACGCTTGGAGAACACCGGCTCGTCGTTAACCTTCACCTCGAACACGCCGCCGCCGGAGGGAATCAGCGTCCACTCCGCCACGTCGTTCGCAAACTCGGTCAAAATCTCCTCCGTCGCACGGACGGCTCTGGGGAGATAGTTTCATTGACTGCAGTATTCGATGGAGACTCGGGCGCCATGCGACATGTTGCGCTCCCCGTGATGCGGCTCAAGATTTCTGCGTGCGATTCCATCGTCGCACGCCGCCCCGCCCGCGCGCACGTCGGAAGCTGAGATCGTTGCGACACCTTCAGTCACTCCCGCCGCCCTCCGTCATTCCCGCGAAGGCGGGAATCCACCCCTCCATCACCTCAGCGCAACTACCAGCCCACGCGCCCCCGACCTGTCTTCCCGAGCGCAGCGAGGAGTCTCAGAGGCGCGCAGCCTGCACCAACGTCCTTAGATTCCTCACTACGTTCGGAATGACACATCGGAGGTTCGGCATGACACGTCTGCCACTTCCGCCCTC
>DAOUKN010000149.1:0-2875 GCA_034421255.1 Chloroflexota bacterium
TTGGCCAACCGCTTCGCGGTCAACCTGCCCGGCGTGCCTGCGCACCGCGTGCTGCCGGAGGACGAGGGGGCGAGCTTCGCGCAGATCGTCGACAACCATCTGGCGCTGCTGGACGCGAACCCGGTCCTCAGAGCCAAGTTCTTGGAAAAGCCGAATTGGCAGAACCTCTACGGCTTGCCGATCGCCTATGAAGAGCAGGAGATCAACGGCAACCCACAGGGCGCCCAGGTGCTGCGCGCGCAGCGGGCCGTGTGGCGAATCTTCAACGTGGACGCGCCGGGGACGCGCCGGGGCGTGCCCCACCTGCTGAACGTGCCGGACCAGATCAAGAAGCTCAACAACGTCATCATTCCCCAGTGGGCCAAGCGCCCGGTCTCCGCCGCGCAAGCGACGGGCGCGATCCCGGCGCCCATGGTGCTGCCCCATGGCCTGCAGGGATACGGCATGCAGGGCGAGTTCCGCCGCCCGGATGACCAGCAGCTCGCCAATCTGATCACCGGCGCCGGCTTCGGCTGGGTCAAGCAGCAGGTGCCCTGGGAAGAGGTGGAGACGCCGGCCACGTTCGGACCGAATTGTGAGCCCAGCGATCCCTCCAACTGGTACTGGGCCGACGTGGACCGCTTCGTCAACACCATGCGGGCCAACGGTCTGCAGATTCTGCTCAGCGTGGTGAAGGCGCCGCCGTGCTACAAGGAACCCGGGTCGCCGCCCGGTCACGGTCCGCCCGTCGACCCCGCGACCTTCGGCCGTTTCATGGAGGCCATCGCCAGCCGCTACAAGGGGCGGGTCCAGGCCTACGAGCTGTGGAACGAGGCCAACTTGCAGCGTGAATGGACGACGCTGCGGCCCCGCGATCCCAACAACAACGCCCACCTTGAGTTCCTCGAGTTGGTCAAGCACGGCTACACCGGCGGCAAGCGCGGCGACCCCAACGCCTACATGGGATTGGGCGCCCCGACGCCGGCGGGCAACACGCTCCATGCCATTGACGACCGCAGCTATTTGCGTCGCCTCTGGGCTGCCAACGGCGGTGAGATCGCCAACTACTTCGAGTTCCTGGGCGTGCATCCCAACGGCGGCCCGAACGCGCCGGACGACACGATCAACAACCCGTCGGCGAGCCGCGCGAAGTGCAACGGCGGTTGGTCGACCCACGACAGCTTCTTCTTCAACCGCTACGAGCAGTTGTACGCCGACATGATCGCGGCGGGTCCGGCGTTCCGGGACAAGACGCTCTGGCTCACCGAGTTCGGCTGGGCCACGACTCCCAACCCGGCGTCCGGCTACGAGTACGCGAGATGCAACACCGAGCAAGACCAGGCGAACTACTTCGTGCGCGCCTTCGCCAAGGTGCGGGCGGAAGCGCCCTATGTGACGCACATGATCGTCTGGAACCTGAACTTCCAGCAGGTGGTGGGCGCGCATGACGAGAAGTGGGCGTTCGGGATCGTGCGCAGCGACTTGAGTCCGCGCCCGGCCTACACGGCCCTCAAGAACATGCCGAAGCCCAGGGCGGCGCCAACCGCGCCGGGACCGGCGGGGTAGCCGAGCGCGAGACTCGGTCGCACGCGACGGCCGAACCGGCGGGGCCCCGAGCCCCGCCGGCGCCGTTGCGGGTGAGCGCGAGTTCTGAGCGCCTACACTTGCCGCCATGGGCGTGCTCTACGTCGTGGCCACGCCGATTGGCAATCTCGAGGATCTGACGGCGCGCGCCGCCCGTGTGCTCGGTTCAGTGTCGGTGGTCGCGGCCGAAGACACCCGCCGCACCCGCAAGCTGCTCACCCACATCGGCGCCAGCCCGCGGCTCATCGCCTATCACGCCGAAAGCCCCGAGCGCCGGGAGGACGCCATCGTCGCCTGTCTACGCGAGGGCGACGTGGCGCTCGTGTCCGACGCGGGCACCCCCGGCTTGGCCGATCCAGGGCCGGACCTCGTGGCTCGGGTTCGCCGCGAGGGACTTTCCGTGGTGCCGATTCCTGGCGTGTCGGCCCTGGCCACCGCCCTGTCGGTCGTGTCCTTCGCGCAGCAGCCGGTGACGTTCATTGGGTTTCTGCCCGAGCGACGGCCGAGGCGCGAGCGCCTGGTCCGGCGCGCCGCCGAGGTCGCGCGCACGCTGGTCATCTATCTGCCGCCGCATCGGGCCGCGGCGCGGATGGCCGAGCTGCTCGAGTGGCTCGGCGATCGTCCGACGGCGATGTGCCGGGAGCTGACCAAGCTCCACGAGGACATCCGGGAAATGCCGCTGTCCGAGCTGTGTGAGGTGCTGGCGCATGACGCGCCGCGCGGAGAGATCACGTTGGTGATCGACGTGGCGGAGCGCGAGCCCGAAGCCGCGCCCGAGGCGTCGAACGTCGCCACCGCGGTCGCGTCCGCGATGGCCGCGGGCGCCTCCCCAAGCCAGGCGGCGGCGGCAGTCGCCCGGGAACTGCGGATGCCGCGGCGTGAGGTCTACGCCCTGGCCCAAGAACTCCGCCGCACGGACCCTGCCGAGGAGTCGTAGAGAGCCTGGGATAGAATCGCGAACTCGCCCCAGGCGAAATCCTCTGTGTCGAGGTACCTCCTCACCACCGCCATTCCCTATCCGAGCGGCGAGCCCCACGTGGGCCACAGCTTCGAGATGATCGCGGCTGACGCCGTGGTGCGCTTCAAGCGGCTGCGCGGCTGGACCGGCTTGCCGGCCGGACACCGGGTGCCGGGCGGGGCGGCGCTGTTTCCACGCATCGAGGCCCCATAGCCACGCTCTTCGACACCCACGCCCACCTGGGAGATCACGTCTTTGCCGACGAACTGCCGGCCCTCCACGCCCGCGCGGTTGCCGCCGGCGTCGACGAGGTGCTGGTGGTGGCCAACGACCTCGAATCGAGCCGCCGGGCCA
>DAOUKN010000150.1:0-6463 GCA_034421255.1 Chloroflexota bacterium
CAGCAGCGCCCTGCGAGCGTCAGGGTTTCGGGTGGACCGTCGCCGGTTCGGTTCGCCAGCAGCGCGGCATACGTGGACTGGTAGAGCGCGGGGCGCGGGTTGTCGGCCATGCCGCCGTCGACCGAGACATAGGTGCGGACGCCGGGGATGTGCTTGACGGTCCCGACGGCGTAGAGCGCCACTCCGGCGCGCGCCACGATGGAGCGCCCGGGCTCGATCAGCAGCCGCGGCGGGTGGGTCAGATTGCGAGCCAGCACGGTTGAGGTGATGGCACCGACGATGTCGGCAGGGTCGGGCGGATCGTCGTCGAGCGTGTAGCGCACGCCGCCGCCGCCGCCCGGGCTAAGGTCCCGCAGGTCGAGACCGTGGGCGGCGCGCATCCGCTCGGCGAAGTCCAGCGTGATGTTGATCGTGTCGGCGTAGGGCTCGGTGTCGAAGATCTGGGATCCGATGTGGGCGTGGAGGCCCATGACGTCGAGGTTTGGCGCGCTCATGGCTTGCGCCACGGCTTCCTCGGCGGCCCCTGAGTCGAGCCCGAGCCCGAACTTGCTGTCGACGGCGCCGGTGCGGATGTACTCGTGCGTGTGCGCTTCCACACCTGGTGTGAGCCGCAGGAGCACCTGCGCCGTGAGGCCGCGCCGCCGCGCCAACTCGTCGATGATCTCGATCTCTTCCAGCGCATCCACGACGATGCGGCCTACGCCCAATTCCAGCGCCAGGTCGATCTCGCGCGGCAGCTTGTTGTTGCCGTGGAGCACCACGCGCTCCAGTGGCAGTCCGGCGGCCTGGGCGACCCGGACTTCGCCCGAGGAGACGGCATCCATGCCCAGGCCCTCCGAAGCGGCTACCTGCAAGAGCGTGGGATCGACGTAGGCCTTGCCGGCGTAGAGCACCAGTGCGTTGGGGTAGGCGTCCGCGAGCGCGCGGGTATAGCCCCGGCAAGCCGCTCGCAGGGTCGCCTCGTCGTAGATATAGAGCGGCGTGCCGAACTCCCGCGACAGTTCTGCGCAGCTCGCGCCGCCGATGACCAGCGCGCCGGCGTCGTCGCGGGAGGTGTCGAGCGGGAACACCTGGTCGAGCAGGTCGTGCTCGGACGAAATCACAGAGATCGTGCTCGGGCGAGACTGTTTGGGTAGGTCCTCGTCATTCCCGCGAAGAGCCTGCCCCGGACTCGATCCGGGGCGGGAATCCACCCGTAAGCCAACTTGGCGCCACTGAGGTCGTAGGGCAGCGCCTTAGATTCCTCGCTGCGCTCGGAATGACAGACCGGTGGCCTTGCGCCGGGTGGCCCCGGCCGCGTGCAGCCTGGGATCGGCGACATTCGAGCGGTACGCGGCATCAAGTTGTGGGAGCGAGTGCGCTGCGCGTGACGTGGCGTTCGTCCTGGCGCTCGAAGGCCTCGTTGATCTCGTGCAATGGATAGGTGTGGGAGATCACCCGGTCGAACGGCAGCTTGTCGACGTTTTCCGACACGAAGTCCAGCGCCTGCTTCAGATCCCGCCAGCGGTAGTGAGCCACGCCCAGCACCGTGATGCTCTTGAAGACGATGGTCGAGGGATCGAAGCTCGCGGTGTGCCCGACGCAGACGTTGCCGATTTCGACGTACCGCCCGCCCGGCGCGGTCATGGCGACGCCCTCCGGGAACACCGCGGGATGTCCCACGAGCTCCATCGTCACGTCGGCTCCGAGCCCGCCCGTGAGCTCCTGGACGCGTGCGACGCGGGCCTCGGGGGTCGGGAATTCGCGCATATCGACCGTCTCGTCAGCGCCGAATGCCTTTGCCAGCTCCAGGCGTTCCGGCACGCCGTCGATCACGATCACGCAAGCCGCGCCGCGCGCCTGGGCCACGGCCGTGGCGTAGACGCCCAATCCGCCCGCGCCCTGGATCGCGACGGTTTCGTTGACGGTCTGCCCGGTCCGGTCAAGCCCCGAGACCACCTGGCTCAGGGCGCAGTTCACGCCTGAAATGTGATGGTCCGACAGGTGATCCGGCACGCGAAAGATGGAGTGGTTGGGAAACAGGTAGTAGTAGTCGGCGAACGTTCCGCGAAAGTAGGGCCACTCGTCCAACAGCGTCATCCGATTGGTCTGGCGCGTCGGGCACGCGTAGGTATGCCCCTTGAGGCAGTTCGCACAGCGCATGCACGGGTGAAAGAACCCGAAGACCACGCGATCGCCTTCGCGCAGCGGCTTTCCGGCGGTGTCCACGGTGAGGCCGGCGCCCAGCTTGGCGATTTCGCCGGTGCCTTCATGCCCCAGCGTGCCCGGGAGGTTGAAACCGCGCGCGACCAGGTCCGTGTCGCCGCGCCAGTAGTGCATGTCGGAACCGCAGACGTTGGCGAGCCGCATGCGAATGACCGCGGCGCCGGGCTCGGGGTCCGGGACGGGGAACTCCCGCAGGTCGAACGGCTCGCGGATGCCGTTGAAGACAGCAATTGCGCCGGTTTCAGACATGGTGGGTAGGAGGTGGCTCGCTGGCCCGTTCAGACTACAGCAACCGTTGACGCGGATGCCCGGCGGTCGAGTGATCGCGGCCTATTCGCGTGTCGCGACCGCCGTCTCGTACGCTGCCCTTGCCGCCGCCGGCAGCGTGAGGCGTCCATGGCCTGGGTCCAGATTTCCGCTCGCCTCTTTCGCTGGACCGACACTTGCAACGTCTACTGCGTGACCTCGGGCGACCGCGGCCTGCTCATCGACGCCGGATCGGGCGCGGTCGTCGACAACCTCGACGAAATCGGCGTGCGGCAGGTCGAGTGGGTGCTGCACACGCATCACCACCGCGATCAGTCCTGGGGCGCCCAACGCCTCAAGGCTCATGGCGCCAAGATCGCCGTGCCCGAGCACGAGCGGCATCTCTTCGAGCAGGTCGAGCTGTTCTGGCAGCACAAGCGCGTCTACGACAACTACAACGACCGCAACACCTTTTTCTCGTTGGCGGAAAACGTGGCGGTCGACGCCGATCTGGAGGACTACGAGACGTTCACCTGGCGCGACGTGGAGCTCGAGGTCATCCCGGCCAAGGGCCACACTCACGGCAGCAGCATGCTCATCGGCCGGATCGACGGCCGGCGCGTCGCGTTCACCGGCGACCTGCTCTGCGCCGGCGGCGTGCTCTACCAGTACCACGCGCTGGAATACGGCTACGCCGATCAGCAGGGCGCGCTGTTCACGCTGGAGTCATTGCAGGCGCTGCGGCGGCACGCGCCGGACTTGGCGCTGCCGTCGCACGGGGACCTGATCGAGGACCCCGCCGGAGACTGCACGCGGCTGGAAGATCGTCTGATGGCCCTGGCGCGCCTGGGCGCCGGCATGCGGTTCCTCGGCCGCGACGGGGGACACGGGCTCGACATCCTGCCCGACCCGAAGTTCATCCAGGTGTCGCGGCACCTGCTCTGGGGCGGACCGCACACCTGCTCCAACTTCTACGTCCTGCTCTCCGAGAGCGGCAGAGCGTGCTTCATCGACTACGGGCACTCGTTCTCCGCGCACATGGGCGTCGCCCAGGAGCGTGAGGACGGCGACACGATGCGCTTCGTCGTGCACCACCTCGACGAGTTGCGCGAGACCTACGGCGTGCGCGAGATGGACTTGGTCCTGGTCACGCACATCCACGACGACCACACGGCGGGCATTCCCTACCTGGTGCGGCACGAGGGCGCGCGCGTCTGGGCGCTGGACGAGGTGGCGCAGGTGCTGGAGGACCCGGCCGGCTGGTGCAGCACGCCATGCACGATGCCGACTCCGATTCCCATCGAGCGCAAGCTGCGCGACGGCGAGCGGTTTCAGTGGGAGGAGTTCGAGTTCGAGGTCCACCACGCGCCCGGCCAGACGGAGTTTCACTCGGTGCTCGCCACACACGTCGATGGGCAGAAGGTGGCCTTCACCGGGGACAACGTTTTTCTGGAGCTGGCGCCCGGCATAACCGGCGAGATGACCGCGCAGCTCTATCAGACCACGGTGCTGCGCAACAGCTTGCAGTTGTGGATGCATCGTCGTTGTGCGGACGTGATGGACCTGGTGCAGCCCGACCTGGTGTGTCCGGGGCATCGCGAGTTGATTCCCTGGGACGCGCGGCGCGCGGCGGAGTACCGCGACTTCATCGCCCGCAAGGAGCGCGTGGTGCGGGATTTGCTGGACGAACCCGTCGACGAGGGCGTGGACCTCTGGTGGGCGCGGCTGGTGCCATATCTGCGCCAGGTCGAGCCTGGAGAGTCGTGCAGCTATCGCCTGTTGCTGCGAAACAACGCGGAGCGAGCCGTGCGGCTCGAGGCGCGGCTGTTGGCTCCCGAAGGATGGCGCACGAGCGAGGCATTCGAGCACCTGGACCTGGAGGCCGGCGCGCGGGGCGAGCTGACGCTCACCGCCACGGCGCCGGCGCATTCGGACATTCGCCGCATCCTCACGGCCGAGATTCGCGTGGACGGCGAGAGCCGCGGCCCGGTGGCCGAGGCGCTGGTGACCGTGGGCGACGGCGGGGCCCAGTTGTGATCCCCGCAAGCGATCTTGTCGCAAGTATGCATGCGCCAGAGCCCACCCCGTTCGTGGTGAGCCTGTCGAACCACGTTACTTCGACGGGAACAAGCAGCGCCCTTCGACAGGCTCAGGGCGAACGGGTCTCCTGCCGCCTCTGCGTGCAGACTTCGCCTGTGAACGCGACTCTTGGCAAGACCAACTAGCCGGCGTAAGAAAAGGAGAACAACATGCGCGTGATGATGATGGGATCGGGCGGAGTTGGCGGCTTTGTCGGCGCTGGGCTATTCGACACCGGCCACGACGTGACCTTCGTCGCCCGTGGGGCGCACTTGGAGGCCATTCGCGAGCACGGACTGTGCATGCTCAGCGAGGACGGGTCGCGCCGTTTCCTCCAGGTCGACGCCGTCGAGCGACCGGCGGATGCCGGGGCGACGTTCGATCTGGTCGTCTTCGCGGTCAAGGCCTACGACACGCAGTCGGCCGCCGAGCTGTTGGTCCCCGCCGTTGGCGAAGAAACCGCGGTGCTCACGCTGCAGAACGGCATCGACAGCGTGCCGATGCTTTCGTCCGTCCTGGGCGCGGAGCACGTGATCGGCGGCGCCACCTGGCTCACGGCGCACATCGCCGAGCCGGGCGTCATCGAATACCAGGCCGCGCTGGTGCGCGCGGCCATCGGCGAGCCCGGCGGCGGGATTTCCGATCGCGTGGAGGCCATTGCCGAGGCGCTGCGCGGCTGCGGCATCGAGACCGAGGTCAGCGACGACATCAACCGCATCCTGTGGAGCAAGATCGTGCTGCTGTCGGTCCACGGCGGCATGAGCGCCGCCTGCCAGTTGCCGCTCGGCGACATCCTGTCCACCGAGGGCATGGAGGACGTCTACCGCAAGATGTTCGATGAAGCGGCTTCCGTGGGGCGGGCGCTCGGCGTGGACCTGCCGGCGTCGACCAGCGACGACCTGGTGGCCCTGCTGCAATCGGCCCCGGCCGACAACACCACCTCACTCCAGGTCGATTTCGGCCACCAACGCCGCGTCGAGTTGGAGTACCTCACCGGCGCGGTGGTGCGCCGCGGCCGCGATGCCGGCGTACCCACGCCGGCGCTCGAGGCCATCTACCTCTCGCTCAAGGCCAAGGCGCGGGCGTTCGGAGGAATCTAGGCCTCGCTCGCGGGGCTTCAGTGCTTCGTTTTGGTTCCGTCATTCCCGCGAAGGTGGGAATCTAGACCCAAGTCGCCTGCGGACGCACCGAGCGCACTGCGCCGGATTGCGCGGTCGGCGGGCGGCTGCTCACCGTGGGCCGAAGAACGAGCAAGTTGCGATATAGCCCACGAACAGCAGAGCCATGAAGCCAAACAGCAGGAGCGAGTTACCGGTCTGCCGCCACCGATGCCGGCGATCGATCCAAGCGTGGGCCGCGGCCGCAGTGCAAAACTGGCCGGCTGTCTCACCGTCCGGGCTTTCGACGGTCCAGCCCGCGTCGTGCAACTCGGCGGGACACACGTTCCAGCGCATCCAGTCGTGGGCACGGCGGGGATCGTCGGGGGGATCGCCGCGGTGCGCGAGCAGCGCGTCCGCCAGGGCCGCGTGCCGGGGCGGGGGAGCAAGATCGCCGCAGTGGATGACACCCTCCGTGAAGTGCAAAAAGGTCTCCCAGACCTCAAAGGTCCATCCCGCGTAGGTCGTGTCGTAGGCCCGCCTGCCCTCGCCATCCCGATAGCCCACGTCGTAGCCCGCGTTGAGGCCCGCGCCCGCCGCGCCACGGATGCCGCTGGCTGACGCGTAGGGCCGCCCAGCCTCACCGTCGGCATAGCCGCGCCCGTAGGCATTACTGAGCCGATATCGTCCCTCGGCATAACCCTTGTCGTAGCCCCTTGCGGGATCCAAAACGTGGACATCGCCCTCGCCATCGTCCGCTGTGGGATGGGTCGGGGAATTCAGCGCGTAGGGGCGGCCGGTCAGGGCATCGCGGAAGCCGCGATCATTGGCATTGA
>DAOUKN010000151.1:0-6804 GCA_034421255.1 Chloroflexota bacterium
CGGCTTCGAGCAACCGTGCCAACGCCGTTTCGGGCGACACGACGTCGAATAGCTCAGTTGCCATGCCCGCGGCACTCTTCAGCTGACGGCGGTGTGCCTGATTCTGTCGTGCGAGCGGCACGGCGTCCACGCCGGCCGGCCCGATACACTCTGGCGCCGTTCACTCATGGCAACGCCGATGTGCGACGCGCCGGAGTCTCGCGACGATCCCCGAGCGGCAGCCGCGCTCGATCTGGGAGGCGTTGAGGTCGAGGTGTCCGTGTGGCGCGGTGGTTCCACCTGGTGCGCCGCCGCGCAGGTTGGCCGGCGGGAGGTGATGATCCTGAACGGCGCGAGCCGCGACGATGCGCTTGCCCGTCTGCGCGAGAGCCTGTTGGCCAATGCCGAGGTCGCGCGGGCGCTCGGGCTGGCGCCGGTCAGGCGGTGGTCGGCCAATCCCTATTGGAAGGGCCGCTAGCCACGCCGTCAGCCGATCGAACTATCTGAGGCCAGTTCTGTTTTGCTCCATGCCTCTGCGCTACAATTTGGCGCTAACGAAGCCAATCATCGGCTGACCCGCGCGCCGGGCCCCGCAATTGCCCGCGCGCCTTTCCCACACAGCTCACACACTCAGGAGGCTGCCGAGTATGCCTGGCAATCCCAAAGAGCTCCGATTCAGCGCCGAGGCCCGCAGCGCCCTGCTGCAGGGCGTGGACGCGGTCGCCAACGCCGTGCGCGTCACCCTGGGTCCCCGGGGACGCAATGTCGCGCTGGGCCGAAATTTCGGGGCTCCCGTAGTCACAAACGACGGAGTGACGGTCGCCCGAGACATCGAGCTCGGAAGCAACTTCGCGAACATGGGCACCCAGCTCATCAAGGAGGCGGCCAGCAAGACCAACGACATCGCCGGCGACGGCACGACAACCGCCACAGTCCTGGCGCAGGCCATGATTCACGGCGGCTTGCGCGCGATCGCGGCCGATCTGAACCCGATGATCCTCAAGCGCGGGATCCAGAAGGCGCTCAAGGCGGCCGACGACGCGATCGGCGAACAGTCGCGCGAGGTGGACGATCCGCGTCAGATGGAATGGGTCGCGACGATCTCATCGGGCGATCCCGACGTTGGTCGCATGATCGCCGAGTCCCTTGACCGCGCGGGCAAAAACGGCGCGGTTTCGGTGGAAGAAGGCCGGACGAACGCGCTCGAGCTCGAGCTGGTGGACGGCATGCAGCTCGACCGCGGCTACATCTCGCCCTACCTGATCAGCAACACCGACCGCATGTCGGCGGAGCTTGAAGACGCCAGCATCTTTGTGACGGACTGGCAGCTCAAGAGCGCCCAGGACATGCTGCCCTTCCTAGAGCGCCTGGTGCAGGGCGGACACCGCAACGTGCTGTTCATCGCCGAGGACGTGGAAGGCGACATGCTGGCGACGCTGATCGTCAACAAGGCCCGCGGTCTCCTCAACTCGATTGCGATCAAGGCACCGGCCTACGGCGACCGTCGAAAGGCAATCCTCGAGGACATCGCGATCTTGGCCAATGCCACGGTGGTGGCGCGCGATTTGGGCGAGGACCTCAAGGACACGCCGCTGTCCGTGCTTGGCAAGGCTCGCCGCGTCATGGTGACCAAGGACGAGACCACCATCGTCGAGGGCGCCGGATCGACGCGCGACATCAACGCCCGCATCGAGCAGATTCGAGCGGAGATGGACAACACGGACTCGGCCTACGACCGCGAGAAGCTCCAGGAGCGCGCGGCCAAGCTGGCCGGCGGCGTGGCGGTGCTGCGCGTGGGCGCCCCGACCGAGGTGGAGCTCAAGGAGAAGAAGCACCGCGTGGAAGACGCCCTGTCGGCGACCCAAGCTGCGGTGGACGAGGGCATCGTGCCCGGCGCGGGTACGGCGTACGTCCGCGCAATGGCTGCGGTCGACCAGGTGCACAAGGAGCTTTCCGGCGACGAGGCGATCGGCGCCCGGATCGTGCGCGACGCGCTGCCGGTGCCGCTGCGGCAGATTGCCGTCAACGCCGGCGAGACGGGCGATGTCATCGTCCAGCGCGTCGCCGACGCCGAAGGCCCGATGGGCTACAACGGAGCGGATGGGCAGATTGCGGACCTCACCGAGGTTGGCGTGGTCGATCCGACGAAGGTTGTTCGGGCCGCGCTGCAGAACGCCGGCAGCGTGGCGATGATGATTCTCTCGACGGAGACGCTGATTGCGGACCTTCCACCGAAGAAGAAGGCGTCGCCGATTCCGCCCGCCGGCGACCTGGGAATGATGTAGCCGACGAGCGGCTTGCGCGAGGCCCGGCGCCTGGTGCGCCGGGCCTTGTGCGTTAAGGCTAGGGAGGCGGCGAGTGGATTGGGGTTCCTACGCACGTCTGGGCATTTGCTTCCACTACGAAGTAACACCGGGTCGGTCCAGGTGATCTCCAGCCCGTAGACACCCGGGTTGCTACGTGGTTCCCGATATCCCCAATCACGCTTAGGCGGTCCCTGCACGCAGGCCCCGGTGATGCCCGCCGGAGTGTCCAGAATCGGCTCCGGCATCTTCGGTTCGCGCTGGCGGCTACGCTTCAGGCGCCGCTTTACGCGCCCCTCGCATCTTGCGCATCCGCTCAATAAGACCGCGTCGGCCCCAACCCGTTTGCTTGGGTCCTAGAATCTGGCCAAGTGTGGTGCGAGGGATCGGGCTGTGCTTTTCTGGAACCGTGGTTCGACGGTAGGTATCGCCCTTCCCGATAGTGAATAGCCGCCCATGACGGCTCTGACGCTCGGTCCATCCCTCATGTCGCAGGATCTCCATCAACTCTCTTGGCGAGATCGTAAGCCGCCCACCTGATCCCACGTCCGCGACGCGATCCTATGCGACAGCCGGAGCCAACGACAGCTGGTATTGCGGCAGCCACGGCGGCAACGACTCCGACGACACCGGTTCAAGCGCCGGCAACCGAGACCGCTCGACATCGCGCAGACAGTCGAGCACCGTTTCTGGCAGCGGGAGAGCCTCAATTCCACAGGACGCGAATACGTTGGCGCGCTCGCCGTCGGCCTCAACCGAATTGAGTTCAAATAGCACAAGTTCCCTAAGTTCGCTCGATACCTGGTCGAGATCATCCCCATACGTAGACGTGCCAAGCTCCTCGCACACGCCCACCCAAACTGCCTCTTCGCGGGTGTACGTCATACGCAGCGCAATCAACACCGGCGGATCGATTTCAGGATTGAAGTAGACGTCGATTGAGCACCTGCGGGTGTCATCCATGGTCTCGACCTCCCTCCTCACTCACGCTCCTCGCCAGCAGTCTCGGAGTATATCTGTCGGTCATTATGAGTGACGCGACTGCAATTCCCGTTGAATTCGCCGCTCCGAAAGCCACGATCTACCTTCAGTCAGCCTGGTGACGTTCAGTCGGTAGTCCGGCGTTCCACGTGCCATCGCCGTCATGTCACCGAGCGTGTCAAGTGACGGCTGATCGGCAGCCCATGGACGCGTCAGAGCTTTGCGGTGAGCGCCATCGCGAACAGTCCGATACGCACGACGCGTTCCGGATACGTCCGGTAACCCCAACCGCGCCCAAGCTGTCAGCGCGCCCCCTGGGAAGTCCGGCTACGCCAGAAAGTCCTTGAGGCGGCGGGCGAGGCGGGGATGCCGGAGCTTGCGCAGGGCCTGCGATTCGATCTGGCGGATGCGTTCGCGGGTCAAACCGAACTCCTGGCCGACCTGATCCAGAGTGCGCGGCGTGTCGTCGTCGAGGCCGTATCGCAGCCGCAGGATCTTCTGCTCGCGCGGATCCAACATCTCCATCACGTTGTCGAGCTGCTCGGTCAGCAGCTGCCGGGTGGCGGCCTCCATGGGCTCCACCGCGTCGTCGTCGGGGATGAGGTGCCCAATCTCCGTATCGCCGTCCTCACCAATCGGAGTCTCCAGCGAGATGGGCAACCTGGCCGCCTGCTTGAGCTCGCCGATCTGGTCCTCCGACATTTCCATCTCGCCCGCGATCTCGTCGTCGGTGGGCTCGCGTCCAAGCCGGAGCTGAAGGTCGCGCTGCACGCGGTAGGACTTGGTGAGCTTTTCGTGCACGTGGACGGGCAGGCGGATGGTGCGGCTCTGCTCGGCGATGGCGCGCGTGACGGCCTGCCGGATCCACCAGGTGGCGTAGGTGCTGAACTTGTAGCCGCGGCGCCAGTCGAACTTCTCGGCGGCGCGCATGAGCCCGGCGTTACCCTCCTGGATGAGGTCCAGCAACGGAATGCCGTGCCCGGTGTACTTCTTGGCCACGCTCACGACGAGGCGGAGATTGGCCGTGATCAGATGCTCGCGCGCGCTTTCGTCACCGCGTTCGATCCGCTGCGCGAGGTCGACCTCTTCCTTGGCGGTGAGCAGCAGGATGCGGCCGATCTCGTTGAGGTAGCTCCGAACGGTGTCCTGGCTAGCCGATTCGAGCTCGAACTGCTCTTCGCGCTGACTGCGGGCCGTGGTGATCGGCGCCGGCTCTTCGGTGCGTTCCTCGGGCCGCTCGTCGCGCAGCTCGATTTCTTCCTCGGCAAGCCGCTCGCGGAACCACTGCACGATGTCGTCGGGGATCTGCGTGGTGTCGGGCAGCACCCGGTTGATGGCGTCGCGATAGATGAATCCAGGCTCGGCGCCGAGCGCCACCAGCTCAGCCAAGCCGTTTTCGAGGGTTTCTTCGTCAAGGACGAGGGCTACTTCAAGCGTCAACGACAGCCAACCTTTGTCTTCAGCAGTGCGTCAATTCCCATCCCTGCGTGAACGGTTCCGGTCCGAGGCCGACGCGCGGCGCGAGCACCCGGCAATCGCGGAAGCTGCATCTGCCGATCCGGAGCAGAGGGGTCAGTTTAGACTCGGGCGTTCGCCCGCGAGGTCCGGTCGAGGCGTGGACGCAGCAACTCCATCCAGCGCACGGATACCAATCTCCTCGCAATTGTATACACCCGAGCACGGGCGGCGTAGGCGAGATTCGGCGGTGGGTCACTGTGGTCCAGACGGCGCGCGATCAACAGGCGGCCCCCTCACCCTAACCCTCTCCCTCGGTGGGGAGAGGGAATCGGACGCAAGACGAGGGAAGGGAAACTAGCTGGGGTGAGGCAAAGGAGCCCACTACCGGAGATTCGGAGGAATCTCCTCGTCGTTGCATGGCGCGGGAGCGCGCTCCTATGCTTGACGGTCGGCAAGCGGTTGCCGACCAACTTTCGAGGTCCTCACATCCTGACACCAGTGCGTCGCGCGACGATTCCGCTGCTGCTGGTCGCGTCCTTCCTCCTCGCGGCCTGCGGCGAGGGGTTGGCATATGCGGTGGCCGAGAATCCGCCGCCCGACTTTCTGACCGCGCCGACCACGGCATGCGAGCCACCGAGATGCCAGGTGATCGACGTGACCATGTCGGATTTCAAGATCGTGCCGTCGTCGATGACCGCGAGCGCCTCGCGGGTTCGCTTCCGCATCACAAACGAGGGCACGTTCACCCACTCGCTGGAGCTTGCGGTGGATCGCGATCCCGTCACGTCGCCGAATATCGGTCCGGGCCAGACGGGGTATCTGGACGTCGACGTCCCGCCGGGGACGCATGCGCTGACGTGTCCGATCGTGGGACATGCGGTGCGGGGTCAGCGGGCGACGCTCGAGGTGACCGGCGGGTAGCGGCCGAGTCATCTCCGCTGCCACCCAGGCACCGGGAACGCCGGACGGGCGCCCACGAGGGGCGCCCCTACACGGACGGTACCACCCAGCGCCTGCGCGGAGGATGCCGAATCCCACGCTGCGCGCAGCGTGGGCCACCGCGCCCGGGTGGAGTGCTACAGCGGTGGACCGGGTGACGCGGGATGGACGTCGGGACGCTGGTTGAGCCAGCGGATGAACTTGACGCTGAGGATGGTCCAGAGGACGAGGGTCCCGCCGAGCTTCATGATGAGACCGCCGATGCGCTGGTCGACGAGCGCCTCCGCTCCGCGCGCGAGCTCATACGTCGGATACAGCGGGTCGTTGGCGAAGACGAAGATGGCGCTGAAGAATCCCGACGGGATGGAGAGCAGCAGCAGGTAGAGCATCTGCATGGGCGCCACGGCCGGGGGTACGGCGCGCACGCGGCTGAGGACCGGCCACCACATCACCAGGCCGCCGACGATCATGGTGAGGTGCTCGAAGTCGTGGGCGATACGGTCCTGCAGCGCGAGCTCGTACAGCGGCGGCATGTGCCAGATCCAGAAGGCGGTGGTGCTGAGCCCCAGCGCCACGGGCAGACGCGTCACCTGCTGCGCGACGAACCGCACGGCACGCACCCGGAAGATGGGCGCCAGCAGCCAATCGGGCAGTCCAATGAGCAGCAGGGGCGTGGCGGCGAACACCAGCAAGCCGTGCTGCCACATGTGGACGCTGAAGTGCGTTGCCGCGAGCGTGTCGAACGGCGGGTGCAGCGTCACGAACAGCGTGACGGCGGCGGTGACGAACGCGGCGATCCGGGGCCATGCGACCGGTTCCACGCGGTCCGGGTTCAGGGGGCTCACGGCGTAGAGATAGGCGCCCGTGAGCACGAGGAGTCCCAGGGTGATTTCGGGGATGAAATAGAAGGTCATTATCGAAGTCTACGCAGGGCGGGGCGGGTGGGCGTAGCGGCGTGGGCGTCGGACCCGAGGATTGCCCCGGGAGGACCCATAGGCGGGTCCGGGGTGGGTGGGACTAGATTCCCGCTCCCCGCCTGCGGAGACCTTTGCATAAATCGGGGGGCGGGGCGGACCATGGGGCGTCGCCAGGCGGAGGATTGAGGAGCGGGCGTATGCACCGGGATATGGGCCGACCGTCGTTC
>DAOUKN010000152.1:0-5663 GCA_034421255.1 Chloroflexota bacterium
CCTTGGCTGCCGTTGCTGTGCGCCATCAATCGCTGCTCCTTGAGAGTGGAGGCCGGGGAAGGGATTTCGTCTGTCTTCCCCGGGTGCGCCCGTCACGCGGCAAACGAGGCACGCCGCCTCGGCCGCGGCACGCGAAAGGCGCCTAAGAGGGTACCCGATGGTCCGCCGCTCGATGACGTGATTTCGCGAAGCCGAAGACCATCGGCGGACGACTCGAAACACACATCGATCGGTGGACTTCGCGGACCTCTGCCAACTCGTACGGCGGCGTTATCCAGTCGTCAGCATTTCCCGCAGGCCTACCGGATACAACGGGCCGTCGAGCGGCCTGGAAAGGTCAAGCCAAACGGCCTCGATGCGCTTGCCGCTTGACTCCATTCCATCGATGAGCTCAGCGCCGTAGAGCGCCCGGTCAACGAACCGGGCCTCGAAGAGAAACTCGATCTGGTGCGCGCGCTCGCCGTCACGCTCGAAGATGTTCTCGACGGTGGTCAGGTGTCGCACCTGCTCAATCTCCGCCTCGATCTCCTCCAGGATCTCCCGCTTCACGGCTTGCGCCGCTCGTTCGCCGAACTCGATCGCGCCGCCCAGCGGTCGGTAGTAGCGATCGCCGTTGGGCGCGGTGTACCGCCGCACGAGCAGGCGCGACCCGTCGCGAATCACCGCCAGCGCCACCGGGCGGATGCGGGACCGGGACTTCCGCTTGTCAGACATCCACACTCCGTCCGGTGATGCCGCCAGGCACCGTGGCAAGATCGCGTCCGCGCCGGGCGCACCGCGGTGACCGGACCGGTCTTATGGCGCGCCCTCCGGCGGAGGCGGAGGGCCGTCACGCAGGTAATCGAGGCTGAGCGCCGTGCGGACCTGCTCCACCAGCGCCTCGCCGCGTCGCTTGGTCGCCGCCGTGCCGGCCGCCAGCACGTCGCGCACGTCGTCGGGACGCGCCGCCCAGTACTCCCGCCGGTCGCGAATCGGCGCCAGGAAATCGTTCATGGCGGTGAAGAGCCGGTCCTTGACCTCCACGTCACCCACCCGTCCGGTCCGATAGCGGGCCTTGAGGTCGTCCACCTCGTCCGTGTTCGGATTGAAGGCATCGTGATACATGAACACGGGGTTGCCTTCCACCGTGCCCGGATCGGTGGCCCGCAGACGCTTGGGGTCGGTGAACATGCTGCGCACCTTGGCCCGCAGAGTCTCCTCGGAATCCTTCAGGAAGATCGCATTGCCGGCCGAGGTGCCCATCTTGCCCTTGCCGTCAATGCCAACCAGACGCGGCACCGAGCCGATCCGGGCCTCCGGCACCACGAACACCTCCCCGAACCGCCGGTTGAAGCGGATGGCCACGTCGCGCGTCATCTCGATGTGCGGCAGCTGGTCGTCGCCAACCGGCACCAGGTGCGCCAGCGGCAGCAGGATGTTGGCAATCTGCATCACCGGATAGTTGAAGAAGGCCACGGGAACCGACTTGGTCGTCGCCTCCAGGTCCGCCAACTCGGCCTTCAGCGTTGGATTGCGCTGCAAGTGACCCAGCCCCAGAAACCAGCTCAGATGCAGCGTCAGCTCGGCAAACTCCGGCACGCCGCTTTCGATGACGAAGTGCGATCGGTCCGGGTCCAGCCCCACGCCCAGCCAATCCAGCGTCACCTCCCACAGCCCCCAGCGAATCCAGGGCAGGTTGTCGGCGTAGTCCGAGACCTGGTAATCCGCCAGCAGGAAGAACGATTCGTACTCGTCCTGCAGCTCCAGCCACTGCGAAAACGCGCCGGCGTAGTGGCCCACGTGGGACGGCCCCGAAGGGCGCAGCCCGGTCAGGATGCGGCGGCGTTCAGCGGCGGGGGCGTTGGCAGGCTCCGACATGCGGGGTGACCTCGACGGCGAGCGGGGACATCCCATAGTGCCACTGGAAACCGCCCGACCATGGCGCGTGGCCTACCGAACCAGCTTGTTCACCCCGTTCAGCCCGGCAACCTTGTAGGCCTCGGCGAACGTCGGATAGTTGAAGATCGTCTCCACGAAGTAGTCGATGGTTCCGCCGAGCTGCATGACGGCCTGGCCGATGTGCAACAGCTCGCTGGCCTGGTTGCCGAAGATATGGACGCCCAGCACCTTGCGCGTGTCGGGATCGAACAGCAGCTTCAAAATGCCGAAGTCGTCGCCGATGATCGCGCCGCGCGCAATCTCCTTGTACCGCGCCACGCCGCTCTCGTAAGCCGCCCCTTCCATCGTGAGTTGCTCTTCGGTCTTTCCGACCAGGGCGATCTCAGGAATGGTGTAGATGCCGATGGGCAACTCGTCGTCGATGCTGGGGCAGTCCAACCCCAGCGCGTGGCGCGCGGCCAGGCGGCCCTGCTCGGCCGAGGTGGACGCCAGCGCGGGCTGCCCAATCACGTCGCCCACGGCATAGACGTGCTCCTGCTCCGTCTGGAAGAACTTGTTGACCTTCACCCGTCCGCGGTCGTCGGCGATCAGTCCGGCGGCGTCGAGATTCAGCAGTCCCGTGGCGCCCCGACGGCCAATGGAATACATCACGACGTCGCTCACCATGCGGGCGCCGGTTTCGAGCACCGTGACCGGACGGCCCCTGGGATCAAACTCCACAGTCTCCACCCGATGCCCAAGGCGCATCGTGATGCCGTCCTCGCGCATGCGGTACTTGAGCGCTTCGCCGATTTCCTCGTCGACGATGTCCAGCAGCTCCTTGCGCCCGTCGATCAGCGTCACCGCGACGCCGAGCGTGGCAAAGATGCTGGCGTATTCCGTGCCGATGATGCCGCCGCCCACGACGGTCAGCGACTTCGGAATCCTCGGCAGGTCCAGGATTCCGTCGCTATCGACGACGCGCTCGTTGTCGAAGGGGATATGCGGCGGCCGCGCCGGGCTAGATCCCGTGGCCAAAATGACCTTCTCGGCGCCGACCTCGATGATGGAGTTTTCGGTATGTATCGCGAGCGTGTAGGCGTCAACGAAATGCGCGACGCCGTTGAGCAGATCCACGTCGTTGCGCAAGAAACCGTCGCGGACCAGGTCCACTTCGGCCTGAACGACCTGGGCTGTGCGCAGCAGCAGATCGTGCATCGTGACGTCGGCCATCACTCGGTAGGACTCGCCATAAAACGAACGCTGGCCGATGCCGGTGACATGGATCACGGCCTCGCGCAAGGTCTTGGAGGGAATCGTGCCCCGATGTACAGCCTGGCCGCCGACGTAGCGCTGGCGGTCAACGGCCGCTACGCGCTTGCCGCCCTTGGCGGCTTGAATGGCGGCCCGACGTCCCGCCGGCCCCGTACCAATGACGACAATGTCGTAATGCGGCTTGTCGTTCGGCACTCCGCCAGCGCCGGAGTGTTGGATTCCCTGCATGCGCACAAACCGATTGCCAAAAGCAGTTCCGCAGGCATCGTAGCGTGAGAGTCAGCGCCGCATGTAGGTCGGCGACCGTGACCGGATGGCTGAGCGTGCGTGTGACGGGACATCGACGCGGTGTGCCGGTTTCGCTGACGGCATGGCGGGCCCTGGCGGTGGCGGGCCTGGCCGCAATGCTGGTGAGCGGCGCCTGCACCGCGGTTCAAGACGACGAGATTACCGTCTACGCGGCGGCATCCCTCCGCGATGCGTTCACCGATATCGCCCGGGCATTTGAAGAAACCCCTTCCGCTGCGCGCGTGGTGCTCAACTTCGCGGGCTCGCAAGTGCTGCGGGCCCAGATCGAGCGCGGTGCTCCCGCCGATGTCGTGGCCACCGCGGACGAGGTCCACGCACAGCAGTTAGCGGCGGCCGGTCTGCTGGCAGCCTCGCCGCGCAGCTTCGCCGAAAACGCGCTGGTGCTCGCCGTGCCCGCCGGCAATCCACGCGGGATTGCGCATCTGACCGACCTGGCCGCGTCGGACGTACGCCTCGTCATGGGCATCGCGGACGTACCTGTCGGACGGTATGCCCGCGCGGCGTTGGAGCGTCATGCCGAGGCGGTCGGGCGCCAAGAGTTTCCGCAAGCCGTGCTCGACAATGTGGTCTCATTCGAGACCAATGTCCGCCTGGTGGCGGCGAAGCTGGAGCTGGGCGTGGTGGATGCAGGTTTCGTCTATCGAACCGATGTGCTCGCGTCGGACGGTGCGCTGGTCGAGATTCCGCTGCCGCCCGAGGCGGCGATTGCGGCGCCCTATCCGATCGCGGTGACCAAGCGTGGAGCCGACCGAGAGACCGCCGCAGCATTCGCCGACTTCGTGCATTCGCCGGACGGCCAGCGCATGCTTGCGTCACACGGCTTTCGGCCCGCCGGCTGAAGTTCGCCGAGGAATCCCCGCAATGCGGCGCGCCCAGTCCCTCACGTGGAGCAGGCTTGCCCTCGCCGTGTCCGCCGCGATCCTCGTCGCCTTCATTGGCATTCCCGTGGGAGCGTTGATCGCCCGCGGGTTCATCCAGGGCGACGTGCTCGCGGCGCTGCGCAGCCCGGTCGCCACCACTGCGCTCTGGCTCTCGCTGGCCACCTCGGCCATCGCCGTCGCCGTGGCCGTCGTGCTGGGAACGCCGGCTGCCTACCTCCTCGCGCGCCACGCCTTCCCCGGCCGGAGCATCGTCGACACGCTCATCGATCTTCCGGTGGTGCTGCCGCCGGTCGTCGGAGGGCTGGCGCTGCTCGTGGCGCTCGGACGCCATGGAGTCGTCGGCGGTCCGCTGGACGCCGCCGGCGTCGACGTGGCATTCACCACCGGCGCGGTGGTCCTGGCGCAGCTCTTCGTGGCCGTGCCCTTCTACATTCGAGCCGCGCGCGCCGGCTTCGAGAGCGTCGATCAGCGGCTCGAGGCCGTCTCCGCGACGCTTGGCGCAAGCGGCTGGCATACGTTCCGGCGGGTGACGGTGCCGCTGGCGTTGCCGTCGCTGATCGGTGGCGCGGTCATGTGCTGGGCGCGCGCCCTGGGCGAGTTCGGCGCCACCATCATGTTCGCCGGCAACGTCTTCGGCCGCACCCAGACGATGCCGCTGGCCATTCTCGAAGCCATCGAAACCGACGTCGACGCCGCGCTGGCCATCGCTATCGTCCTCATCGTCCTGGCATTCGCGGGGCTGCTGGCGTTCAAAGCCCTGGCGCGTCTCGGAGGACGGGTTCTGTGATTCGTGCCGATATCCGGACAACGGTTGGCAGCTTCGATCTTGCGGTCGACCTTGCGGTGGATCGTGAGATCACCGTGCTCTACGGGCACTCCGGCGCCGGAAAGACGCTGACGCTCGAAGCCATC
Source organism: Chloroflexota bacterium (assembly GCA_034421255.1). Classification (GTDB taxonomy): domain Bacteria; phylum Chloroflexota; class UBA11872; order UBA11872; family UBA11872; genus JAJECS01. The sequence continues at coordinate 5,235 of DAOUKN010000152.1, forward strand.
GCTGGACTGCTGACTCCCCGCGAGGGGCGGATTACCCTGCACGACCGCGTCGTCTTCGACAGTTCGGCCGGCGTCAACGTGCCGCCGCAGCGGCGCGACCTGGGCTATCTGGTGCAAAGCTACGCGCTCTTCCCGCACCTGACCGTTGCCCAGAACATCGCCTATGGCCTGGGCCAGGTCCGCCGTTCCGAGCGCCGCGACCGCGTCGAGCGCTTCGCGCGCATGTTTGGCGTCGACGACCTGCTGCACCGCCGTCCGGCGCGCATTTCGGGCGGCCAGGCCCAGCGCGTGGCCCTGGCGCGCGCGCTGGTGCGTGAACCGCGGGTGCTGCTGCTGGACGAGCCGTTCGCCGCCGTTGACTCGAGCAACCGACGCACCATGCGCCGGGAGCTCCGGCAGCTCGCCCAACGCCTCGATCTGAGCGTGGTC
>DAOUKN010000153.1:0-1887 GCA_034421255.1 Chloroflexota bacterium
GTACGTGCGGCGCGGCGTGCGGCTGGCGCCGCAGATCGTGGGCGGCTCGCAGGAGCGCAATCGCCGCGCGGGTACCGAGAACGTGGCCGGCGTGGTCGGCCTTGCGGCGGCCCTCTCCGGTGCAGATGCCGAGCGCGCGGCCGGCAACGCCGCAAACGCCCGCCTGACGGGCATTCTCATCGACGGGCTGACCAGACTTCCGGAGGTGCGCTTGACCGGGCCGACCGAGCGCCGTCTGCCGAATTCCGCCAGCCTGGTGATCGAGGGCGTGGACAGCGAGGCGCTGCTGCTGCGGCTGGACGCCGCGGGGATCGCGGCCTCCAGCGGCTCCGCCTGCACCTCGGCGTCGCTGGAGCCGTCCCACGTGCTGCTGGCCATGGGCATCCCGGCGGACATCGCCCGCAGCAGCCTGCGGCTCACCACGGGACGCTCGAACACCGGCGCCCAGATGCGGCACGCCGTGGACATCATTGCCGAGGCGGTGGCGCAACTGCGGCGAAAGACCGATGCCGCCGCCGCGGTGTCGATGGCGTAGACTTCCGATGAGCCAAGGATTCTGGAGACGCGCGGGATGATGGATTCGCTGCCAATGGCCGCCAACGCGCCCGTGCTGGCGATCACCGAGTCGGCAGCCGCGCAGTTCGAGCGCATGCGCGCCAAGCGCAACAAGCCCGAGGCCGTGCTGCGGGTCCGCGTGGTGCCCGATTCGGGCTGCGGCGACTTCCGCTACGCCATGGGCATCGAGCCCGGACCGCGCGACGGCGACATGTCCATCGACGCGCACGGCATAACGGTGATCGTGGATTCCGCCAGCGTCGGGCTGCTGCGCGGCTCGACGCTCGACTACAGCGACGCGCTGATCGACGGCGGCTTCAAGCTGCTCAATCCCAACGCGCAGAGCGCCTGCGGCTGCGGCCAGTCGTTCACCACCAGCGGTCGGGCCGTCACCAGCGAGCACAAGCGGGGCGCACTGGCGATCTGAGGGCTGCTACCAGTCCGCCGGCTTTGGGACCCGCTCACTCAACTTCCGCAGGTCCAGCCAGCGGAAGGACGTGCCCTTCACCGCACCGTAGTACAGGTTGAAGCCATCGACGTAGACGTTGACCTTGACCAGAAAAACTGTCCCAAAATAGGCGAAGCCCCCTCTGAAGGGGGCCGCTGCCAGCCGAGATCGCTCCCGGCTGGGGCAGTGGGCAAGCCTATCACTTGAAGTGAGAAATCTAGAACGCGACCCCGGCGGCCGGATCGGTGCGTTTCCCTACCTGAGGAGGCCTTGGCGTCTTGACCCGCAGCTATTGCGCGGTACTATCAGACAGCGCACGCCATACGTGCGTAGTCAGGTCAATGTTGACCTGAGGCATTCCCGCGAGGAAGGGGGAACGCATGACCCACTACGTTGGTCCACGAGCGACCATCTCTGCCCGCTCGGGCGAGCACATCTGCCCGCGTTGCGTCGGCCGTGGATTTCGCCGCTACGACGGTGGCGGCCGTCCGCTTGCGCGCGCCAGCTACGCCGGCGCTACGTTCTGGCGCTCATGCTCCCAGTGTCACGGCACGGGTCACGTGCCGGTGGGTGAGACGTCGCTCGCGGCGTAGCGCTCGAATCGCGGTGATCCGCGAGCGCTCCGGCTTCGGCCGGAGCGCTCGTTTCATATCTGGGAAGCGGCGGGTACGGAGGCCATCAACATTCAGGGGTCCCTTGCCGCCATATGCTCCCATCCGTTCGCCCTGAGCTTGTCGTAGGGGCTAACGAACGGATGGGAGCAAGGTCGATCGACTAGGGCGTGTTCACACTAACGTAGCGCATCGACGATGAGCGCGAAGAGGATGAAGCCCAGGAAGAGCGCGTCGAGCTTGTCGAAGCGCGAGAAGACGCGACGGAAGCCC
>DAOUKN010000154.1:0-2693 GCA_034421255.1 Chloroflexota bacterium
CCGGTCGTGCAGGGCTTCGACATATCCCACGTCGTAGGTACCTTTGGCGAACTGCGCGTCGTCCAGCACCGTTTGGTGAAAGGCCAGGTTGGTGGCTGGGCCTTCGATCAACGTCTCGCCCATGGCGCGACGCGCCCGATCCACCGCCTCGGCGCGAGTCTCGCCCCACACGATGAGCTTCGCCAGCAGCGAATCGTAAAACGGCGGCACGTCATAGCCGGCGTACACGTGCGTATCCACGCGCACCCCGAAGCCGCCCGGAAGGTGCAGCCGCGCGATCCGCCCGGAATCCGGTCGAAAGTCGCGCGTCGGATCTTCGGCGGTCAACCGGAACTCGATCGCATGGCCGTTCCGGGCCACGTCCTCCTGGCATAGGCCGAGCGTGTCACCCCCGGCAATACTGAGCTGCGCGGCAACCACATCGAGACCGGTGATCGCTTCGGTGATGGGGTGCTCCACCTGAATGCGCGCATTGGCTTCCATGAAATAGAAGTCGCCGCTCGCATCGACCAGGAACTCGACGGTGCCCGCACTGCGGTAGTGGAGCTCCTCCATCAGCCGCACTGCCGCCTGCGTGATGTCATCGCTCAGGCCATGCGGCAGATTGGGCGCCGGGGCCTCCTCGATCAGCTTCTGATAGCGGCGCTGAATCGAGCACTCACGATGCCACGCGTGCAGCACGGTTTTTCCGTCGCCGATCACCTGAACCTCGACGTGACGGGGCGACTCGATCAGCTTCTCGACGTAGAGGTCGCCGCTGCCGAATGAGGCGCGCGCCTCGGCCTGCGCCAGTGAAAACAGCCCGGTCAACTCGTCGGGATCGGCAACCGGTCGAATGCCGCGCCCCCCGCCGCCGGCCGCCGCCTTGAGCACAACCGGGAACCCAATCTCGCGCGCGATTTCGCGCGCATGGGTGGCGTCGCGCACCGGCTCCTCGGACCCGGGAACGACCGGCAGGCCCGCCGCCACGGCCGCCGCACGAGCCTGAACCTTGTCGCCCAACGCTCGAATGGTGTCAGGGTCCGGTCCCACGAACGTCAGGTCGTAGCGGGCGCACACCTCGGCGAAATAGGCATTCTCGGCCAGGAATCCGGCGCCGGGGTGCACCGCGTCCGCACCCGTGTTGAGCGCGGCACCGATGATATTGGGGACGTTCAGATAGCTCGCGCTCGAGGCCGCGGGACCAATGCACACCGACTCATCCGCAATCCGCACCGGAAGACTGTCCGCATCGGCCTCCGAGTAGATGGCCACCGTATCGATTCCGAGGTCGTGACACGCGCGAATGACTCGCACCGCCATTTCGCCGCGATTGGCCACCAGCACTTTTTCAAGCACTTGGCGTCATCCCATGTGGAGGCCGCCGTCGATCGTCATGACCTGCCCGGTGATATAGGAAGCGTCGCTGGATGCCAGAAACGCCACCGCGCCCGCCACATCGTCAGGCGTGGCAAAGCGCCCCAGCGGGATACGGTCGATGATCCACTCGCGAAGCTCCCCCTCTAGGTCATCGGTCAGCGGAGAGATGACGAATCCCGGCGCGACGGCATTCACCGTGATTCCGCGAGCGGCCACCTCGCGGGCCAGCGCAAGCGTGAATCCGACCAATCCGGCCTTGGCGGCGGCGTAGTTTGTCTGTCCGGCATTGCCCCCGGTGCCGGCCACCGAGGAGATGTTGATGATCCGCCCGTCGCGCTGCCGCAGCATGCCCCGCACCGCCCGCCGGGAGCAGGCGAAGGCCGAGCGAAGATTCGTGCGAATCACGTCGTCCCAGTCCTCGTCCCGCATCCGCATCAGCAGCGAGTCGCGGATGATGCCGGCGTTGTTGATCAAAACGTCCAGACCACCGAGGACTCGGATCGCCTCATCCACGACGTGGTTGGCGCCCTCGGTGGTCGACAGCTCGCCCCCAACGACCACGGCCGAGCCGCCCGCATCCTGGATGGCGGCGGCGAGCTCTCGCGCCTTGGCCTCGTTGCGGTTGTAGTGCAGCACCAGGCGCGCACCCTCGGCCCCCAGGCGACGCGCGTACGCCTCACCCAACGCGCCCGACGCCCCCGTGATCAACGTCCGCCGATCGGTCAGGCGGCCAGCTATGGGGTCAGACATTGCGCAGTTCCTTCGCCGCGGCGACGGCCGAAGCTGCATCGTAGACGTTGAGCAGGGAAACGTCTTGCCTTGCGCGGCGCAGCATGCTCGTCAGCAGGCCTTTGTGCCCGAATTCCACGATATGGGTCACACCCAACGCACCGAGTGTGCCCACACCGCGCCACCACTGCAACGGGGCCGCCACGTGCTCGGCAAGCTCCACCCGCAACTCGGCGGCTGTGTGCAGCGGCTGGCCGTCCATGTTGGCAATGATCGGAATCCGGGGATCGGCGAGCGGCACGGCCAGCAGGCGCTCGCGCATCACGTCGCGCGCCGGCAGCATGGCAGCCGTGTGAAACGCCCCGGAGACCTCCAGGGGCACCACCCGCCGCGCTCCGGCCGCCTTGGCCGCCTCGGGAAGCTCGTTCAGCGACGCCAGGTCTCCGCCAACGACGACCTGGCCGGGCGTGTTCACGTTGGCGACGGAGAGATAGCTCCCCGGCACTCGCGCGCGAATCTCGGCCACGACGGACTCAGTCCGATCCGGGTCCAGCCCCAGGACGGCGCTCATGCGACCCGGACGGCGCGCCGCGGCCTGCTGCATC
>DAOUKN010000155.1:0-7036 GCA_034421255.1 Chloroflexota bacterium
TGGCTTCATAGAGGCGGAACTCGGTGCTGGTCTTGAAGTCGATGTCCTCGGGGTTGCGGTGCCAGAAATTGAAGATCGCGCGCTCGCCGTCGACGCCGCCGTCGAAACCAAGCCCGGCGATGGGCGCGTCCGAGTCCGAAGGTCCGCCCACGTGACGCGGTCGGATCTGAACGAAGGGCGCAATTCCCGCGTCGGCGCTCAGGGTGAGCGCGCCGCAATCCGAGACCGCAATCTGAACGACTTGCGGCCTGCCGGTGATAACCGTTTCCGTCGAGGCTGCCGTCACCTTCGTGCCGGGCTCGCCGAGCAGGTGCAGGTCGACCTCCCCGCCCGCCGACTCGCAGACGGCCCGCTGCGGTCCAGGCAGTCCCGCGGGCTCGGACCCAATGCGCCATACGGTCGACCACGACGCCGCAAGGTCGTAGGCCCGCAACCCATGTCCGCTCCAGATTGCCTCGTTCCGCGACACGCCCAGCGCGGTCGGCTCCAAGGGCTCGCTCGCCATCGCCACTCCGCTGGCTGGGAAGTTGCCCAGCGTCTCGACCTCTGGAACTCGCGTTGCGCGCTCGAAACGAAGCGGGATTGAGGATTGCTGGCTCTCGTAATCGACAAACGCGCTAGCGACGACCAAGCGCTGTGCGTGTGACAGCGATCCCACGGTGGCAACGGATGCGCTCGACGGCACAAGCTGGCGCAACTTGCGATAGCTCGACGGCGCTGCCTCGGTTGTGCCTGCGCCGGGCAACACCGCGTATACACGATGTCGCGCGCCAGTGTCGAAGTCGGCAAGCAGCCGGAAGTGACGCGGATCGTTGAGCAGGCGCCGCGCGGCCGGCGTTAAGTCCGCCTCGAATTGATCCGTCATGTGCAGGTGCGTGATACCCAGTGCCTCAAGATCGTCGCGATGCAAGAAGCGCAGCGCGTCGTGGTAGGCCCAGGTGGTGAAGCCGAAGAGAAACATCTGAAAGTCACGGTGAGATAAGGGCGACGCCACGCCCGCCCCGGCCGCACTGACGTTCGGGTGGAGAGTGAGGAGACGTGCCCCGGTCGGCAGGGATTGCCGCATCCAGTCGTAGAACTCCCAATTCGCTTCCAGGTGCCCGCCCAAGGTCATTCGATCCCGGTAGTGATGTCCCGAGTCATCCGCCAGAGGATCGGCTAGCTCGATCTCATGGAGCGCGAGGTGTGTGCCGGCGACCAGGTGCGGCAGTCCGGTGGGCAGCAAGACCAGCAAGCCAACGGCCAAGGCTGCCAGCAGCCGGCGCCCGCGGTCCCGCAGCGTTCCGATCAGCGCGCCCACGCCTGCCAGCGCGCCGATCATCGCCACCGCCCGGGCAAGCCAGATGATGCGGGCGTCGTGCCAGGCGAACTGCGACTGCAACAGTTGGGCTTCCAGCAGTCCGAACATGCCGGCCGCCGCCAGGAAGCCCAGTCCCCAGCTGCGTCGCCGGTAGGCCGCAATGGCGCCGACCACGACGAGAGGGATGATCCCGACCCTGATCAGCGCCGGAGCCGCCCGCTGAAATGGGAGGAAGTGATTCCAAACCGGCTCCCAGGCGATCCCCACCAGTCCCGCAGTGCCCCCGCGGTCGAAGATTGCGTCGGACACGGGGCCGCCGGCCAGCGCCACGAGCAGCGCGCTCGTGACCAGCACCCCGGCGAGGACGAGCCGTTCACGACCGCGCAGTTGGAACAGGCGAATGACGCCCACCAGCGCCAGCGCCGCGCTGCCGAAGATCATCACCGAGGCGTCCCCGAGCGCCAAGACCCCCGCACCCATCAACAGCAGCGCCGCATGGCGACGCGTCGCGCCCGCGTGCAGCGCGGCGGCAATCAGCACGACCAAGCCAACGGCTAGCGGGCGTTGCAGCCAGTCCTCCCAAACGAACGCTCGGGCGAGGGATGCGGGCGGCTCCAGAAAGGCGAGACCCTCGATATACCCTGAGCGGTAGCCGAAGAACACCGCTCCGTGAAACAACCCTACGGCGGTGCCGACTCCGAGCGCGAGCGGCAACGGCGTACCCACGTCATAGGTGAATCCAGCGACGCCGACGATCAGGCCGACAATCACAAGGACAGCGACGGCGTCGAATGCCGTCCAGGGCAGGGCGCCGGTTGTGCTGATGACGGTGGCGGCCAGCAAGTCGGCGCCGTAGTGGTAGCCGATTCCGGCATCGACGCCATAGGGAGTGACCGGCGGAAACACCCCGCGGGCCAGCTGTAAGGCTAGTGCGCGGTGCCAACCGGCGGCATCGCCGCTCGCGTGCATCCGGTTGGCATACGCAAGCACGAACACCCCGACGGCCAGCAAGACCATCGCCACCAGCGCGATGCGGGATCCACGAGGAGCCTGGCGCAAATGGCCTCCGCGCCGGGCGACGACCACCCCCAGCACTGTCGGCGCAATCAGCCCGAACCAGGCCGAGGGCGCACCCGGCATGACATACGCCGCCAGGTTGGTGACCAGCAGCACTACTGCCATGCCCACGATCGGCGCATAGAACGGCCAGACGAGCCGCGGCCGGTCCCGAAAGACGGCGTAGGCGAGGAGCGCCCCAATGACCGCGATCCACAGGCAGACCGCCACGGACGCGATCACCCCGAGCCAGGGAGATACGGCGGGATCCAGGCTCATCTAGTCATTCCGATGAAGCGCCTGCCGCCCGTCCGTCATTCCGGCGGAGGCCGGAATCCAGTCCGGTTCACCGGCGCGTCGGGTGGACCTGGACCCCGGCCCCGTATCGCGTACGGGGCAGGCTCTTCGCCGGGGTGACGAGGGATCGTCCTGGATCGAATGGCCCGCCGCAGCGGCTTGAACACCCTTGACTTGCAGCACAGATACTCCGAGCACAACCAATGGTGCCATCCACCCCACTGAGCGCGAGCCAGGCAACGGCTCATCCGCGTGCACGGGTCCGGCTGGGGTTGCCCTATGCCGCCGCGGGCGGATCCACGCGCACGGTGATGATGTCGGTGCCGTGGTACTGCTGGTGGTTCACCGAGGCGGCGTAGTGCCGCAGCAGCTGCAGCGAGAGCTCACTCTCCGCCACGATCTCCGAGTCGTGCTGCTGGAGCTGCCGGACGCGGTCCTCCAGGTTCTCTTCGCTGCCGCCGCCGATGAACTCCAGGTCCGCCACCGGCCCCTCGCTCGAGGCCACCACGACCAGGCGACGTCCGTCGTCATCATCGTCGTCGTCGTCGTCGAGACTGAGCTTCATCGGCGCCAGCGTCAGCAGCGTCTCCTCCGCCACCGCGTTCAGGCGGTCTTTCATGGCGGCGTCCCAGCCTCGGCGGTCGGCAAATTTGGTGATGAAGGCCGAGAGCTCCGGCAAGACTTCGATGTGGAGCCGCGACTCGAAGCGCATCCGACGATGGCTGGTGAGCTCCATGAACAGGATCATCGCCACCACGGCAAATCCCCCGGTGGTGACGCCGCTCTTGAGCAGCGTGCCCCACACCGTGCCCAGGTCCGGCAGGCTGAACAGCCCGAACTGAAACGCCGCGCCGATCCAGAACGAGAGGCCCGCGATCGTCAGCCGCTGGCGGTTGTCTTCGGTCTGGATCGCCGTCCGCGCACCGTCCACGAACAGCGTCCCCGTCACCAGGATCAGGTAGCCCGCCATCACGGGCCCGGGCAGCGAGCTCAGCAGGCCCGAAACCTTGGGAAAGAACGCCAGCAGGATGAACAGCCCGCCGATGAGGTAGCCCACGCGGCGGGACGCGACGCCCGTGACCTGCGTGAACGACACGATGCCCGGACTGACGATGGTGGGCACCGAGCCCGCGACGCCGGCCAGCACGTTGCACACCCCGGTGCCGGCCAGCGCGCCCTGCACCTGGCGAAAGTCGATGGCCAGGTCCTCGCGCCGCGCCACCCGCTGCAGCGAGATGGACTCGCCGTTTACCTGGATGGAAATGATCACGCCCAGGAACAGAAACGCCGGCAGCAACGTCCAGAAGGGAATGCCGAAGTCGAAGCCCAACTCCGGTCCCGTGGTGGGAAGCCCCACCCAGCCGGCCTCGGTGACCCGCTCGAAGTCGTAGATGCCGAACGCCGCGGCGGCAATCGAGCCAACCACGATGCCGATCATCGGCGCCCACAAGCGCCAGGCCGGCGAACCGCGCAGGGTCAGCGCGGCCACCACGATCAGCGTCACCAGCGCGGTCAGCGGCGCCGCCACCGGCTCGGCTTCCGCCGCGTCGTTGAGCAGGCCGAAGACCACCGACGCCAGGGTGATGGACAGAATCATCATCACCGTGCCGCTGATGGTCGGCGTCACGAAGCGCCGCAGGATGAACAGCCACCTGGAAATCGCCAGCTGAAACGCCGCCGCGGCCAGGATCAGCCACATCAGCGTTGACGGGCCGCCGTCCTTCAACGCCGTGATGCAGAACGGAATCGAAAAGGCTGCCGTGAACAGCGGAAGCACGGCGCCCGCGCCCACGGGTCCCACCCGGCGCACCTGCAGCAGGGTGGTCACGCCAACGACCAGCAGCGTGGCGAAGACCATCCACCCTAGGTAGGCGTCGTCCTGCCCCGAGGCGTTGGCCACGATGACTGGCGTGACCAATAGGGCGGCGGACGCGATCAGGCCGAACTGAAGGGTATAGCCCAGCGAGGCCAGCAGCGGCGGGTTCTCGTGCGCCTCGTAGCGTGGCTGCTGCAGGGTCGCCGCCGCCAGAACTACCTCCCCGCAACCGTGCCGCGCGGCAAGTCTTGGCGCACTATACGACGAACCGGGGGCTCGATGATGGGCCTGCTGGAAATCTGGCGACCCTGCTATCCGGCGGGCGTCGTTTCCATCCCCTCGGCGCGCCGCGCGATCGCCTTCACCAGCCCACCGAAGATCCAGGCGTGCACGGGATACAAGCCATACCAGTACGCCAATCCGGGCAAACCCTTGGGAATGAATGCCGCCGTTTGCTCGAGGTGAGACGCACCGTCCGCGGCCTCACGCACCTCGAAGGTGAGCCAGGCTCGCCCCGGAACCTTCATCTCCGCGCGCAGGCGAACGGACCGGTCGGACTGCAGGTCCTCGACCCGCCAGAAGTCCAGCGCGTCGCCGATGCGCAGGTGGTTGGGATTACGCCGACCCCGGCGCAGGCCGACCCCGCCCAGCATGCGGTCCAGCGCTCCACGCAGCCGCCAGGCCCAGGTGGCGAAATACCATCCGCGCGAGCCGCCGATGCCCGTGAACACCCGGTACACGTCGCGAGCCGGCGCCGCCACCCTCACGCGGCGGCGCTCGATGATCATCCCGTGGCGAGACTCCAGCCCCACCGGTTGCTCACGCCAGGCCGGCGCGCCCAGGGCGTCGCTCCACGACGTGTCGATTCGTCCCGCGTCCAGGTCGTCGATCACGCGGTCGATCGCCCCGGCATAGTCCATCGGCTCCACGTCGGGAAAGAGCCTTCGGGCCAGGTCGTTGGTCACCACCACGTCGTTGTGCAGGCCCTCGATCAGCGCCGAGCTGATCCCGGCATGAATCGGCGTGATCCAATGCACCCAATAGGCGGACAGGCGGGGCGTCAGCACCGGCACCGGAACCAATAGCCGGTTGAGCCCGCGCGCCCTGGCGTATCCCAGCATCATGCCCCGGTAGGTCACCACGTCCTTGCCGCCGATCTCTATGGTTCGACCATCGCTTGCCGGCGTGTCGAGGGCGGACGCCAGGTACTCCAGCAGATCGTCGATGGCGATGGGCTGGACGAGCGAATAGATCCACCTGGGGCAGATCATCACCGGCAGCCGCTCGACCAGGTAGCGGATCATCTCGAACGAAATGCTGCCCGCGCCGACGATCACCGCGGCCCGAAACTCGGTCACGGGCACGCCGCCCTCCCGCAGCGCCTGTCCCGTGGACTGCCGCGATCGCAGGTGGTGGGAGAGCCTCGACGCCGGGTCTCCCAGGCCGCCCAGGTAGATGATCCGCCGGACGCCGGCGTCTCGGGCGGCCTTGCCAAAGGCGCGTGCGGCCCGGATGTCCCGTTCATGAAAGTCCGCGCCGCTCGACATGCTGTGAATCAGGTAAAAGGCCGTGTCGATCCCCGCCAGCGCCGCGGCCAGCGATTTGGGGTCGAGGACGTCGCCCACCGCCACGTCCACCCGCGGATGCCACGAGCGGCCCAGCGCCCGCGATCGGCTGCGGACCAACACCCGAACCCGACGACCCGACTCGACGAGCCGCGGGACCAACCGCCCGCCGATATACCCCGTCGCCCCCGTGACAAGGATCGTCTGGGGACCGCCCGCTTGCATCCTGGGCCTCACATTGGCAACGCCGTGGGTCGACATGTGTTCACGCGAGCCTAGGCAACCGCCGCTTGAGTCCGCACATTTTCGGGGGAATCCTTACGACGCTCCTTCGTCATTCCGGCGAAGGCCGGAATCCAGTCCGGGCGAATGTGGAGGCGCGCCGAGCCATTTGGCGTAGAGCCTGCCCCGTACTAGATGCGGGGGCGAGTCTCAGCCCCGCCCGTTCAGAGCCACACAAGGCCCCGACGAGCCCGGAAGGCCGGAGCCTGCCACGCACCAGATAGGGAATGTCAGGACGGCGCCCAACGTTCTTGGTCGAACCGTTCCGCCATACCTGCAGACGCCTCAGGACTCGCGCCAACTCCCGGTCGTCAACAGGTCGCCCTTGACCTCGATCTTGCCCCGCAGGCTGCCGATCAACTCGGCCTCCTCGCTCACGTAGGGAACCACGCGCGCAACCGGCTGGCCCCGCTTGGTGACGATCAAGCCGTCGGCGTCGAGCTGGTCCAGCAACGCCAGGCACTGCTCCTTGAACTTCGCGGCCTCGATCTCTTTCACCGTCGCGTCCCTCCCCTACAGACACGGTAGCTGACTAGTCGCGTGAGATGTCCACAAGGCCGCACACCTTCAACACCGAGCGTCGCTTCGGCTCTCGTATTTCGCGGGCGAGACGCCCGGTGAGGAATCTCGGTAGCGGGCAACTTTGAGTCCGTCATTCCCGCGAAGGGAGACCTTTGAATAATTGGGGCGGGAGCGCGTGGGGAGGGGTATCGGCCCCGC